>JAPLFT010000118.1 GCA_026390535.1 Pseudomonadota bacterium | reverse complement strand
GGGTGGATGGATAATCTACGATATAAGTATAGAGGGAGAAAGATGGGTACCCGGGTTCAGATCCCAGTTCAACGACGTAATCGTTAAGAAAAACTACTCTGAACTTATCAAACTTATGAAGAAAAAACTTAATGAAGAGCTGGCGGACAGAAAAGAAAAGGATTTGAAAGCAAGGGAAGACAGAAAAAAAGGAAAGGAGGGTATAACAAAAAATGGAACTACTGACAAAAACTAAAGACCATATTTTGGTCTCTGTAATAGTTATAGCTGCAGGAGTGTTTGCCATGATACTCTCTATCGTTAAGGGGTATTTCGGCATTGCCGTAGAGGCATTTGTGGGATTGCTTGCCTGTTCTTCTGTTCTGATTTTTATCCTGCCGGTGCTCTTAAAGGGAGAAGAAAAGTGAAGAAGACTTTCCTCTTTTATATAATATTTTCTTTTTTATTCAGTTTAAATCTGTCTGCGGCAGATAAAGTACCGACGGACAAACCGGTAAAAACTGACAAATCGGTAAAAAAACCCGCAAAAAAAACACAGGAAAAGAAAAAAGAAAAGGAAGAAGTAAAAACGGAAGAAATAAAAGTAGAAGAAACGAATAAGGAAGAAAGAGATGATAATGATGCAATAAAAATAAATCTTAACGCTGCCATCATCAGAGTGCTCAACTACAACGGTGAGGTGCTTGCGGAAAGAAAGGATATTGATTTTGGCCAGGGTGTTGTGGATAGGGCAAGAGCCGGATGGTTTCCCAAGGGCACACTGTATCTATTGGCTGCGCCGATATTCCAGGAAAAAGGCAATGCTATTAAGTCAGTAAAGGATTATGGCAAGTGGGGCGTATTTACGGACGCCGTGCTTCAGGTGGTTCAGCCTCTTTACACATTCGGAATGTTGTCCGATTATAGGGATGCCGCCCAACACGGTTTCGACGTAGAAACACAAAAAGTAAGAACAAAGGAAGAGGATATAGTTTACAGGTTAAAACAGTTCTATTATGGTTATCAGCTTGCAAACGACCTGGTGGACATATTGCAGGAAGCAAAAGACAAGCTTGATGATAGCGTTAAAACGGCAGAAAGACTTATGGTACAGGATAAGATAAAGAGAGAAGATTTGTTTACCATAAAGACATATTATGCCCAGATGCTTTCTAAATACGAGGATGCCCGTAGAGGTAAATACCTTGCTCAAAAGGCCCTTTCATGGGTACTGGGATACAAACTGGATACTAAGGTGGTTCCGGAAGATGGGTACTTGAACCCTGAGGAAGTTGAACTTAAACCGGAAACGGATTATCTGGTTTCAGTAATGGATAATAGACCGGAAATTAAAATGCTTCATTCCGGAATAGAGGCTACGCGTTCTCTTTGGCAGGCTCAGACAAAACAAAAGAGACCTATGGTTTTTCTTATGGGTAATCTGAGTACTGCGTTCACCAATGTAAGGGACCGGCAGTACAGCTCCTTTGCGAATGACCCTTATAACGGATTGAGCGGTGCGCTGCTGTTCGGGATCAAATTTGATCTGGATTGGTGGAGTATAAACGCAATGTCAAAACAGGCCAAGGCTGAGTATGAAAAACTGCTTACAGAAAAAGAAACCCTGGAAGAAGGCATGATGCTTCAGGTGAAGAAAGCATACAGAGAGGCTGTAGATTATAAAAAAGAAATAGAATATACAAAATACGGCGAAGATAACGCAAGCAAATGGATAGTAAACACAATGATGGGTTACAGCCTTGGTATTACACAGGCAAAGGATCTGATGGAATCCATGAAAACGTATTTTGAATCCAAGGTAAATTATTGTCTGGCAATGTATAATTACAATATGGCGTTGGCGGACCTTACAAGGAATACTGGAAAGGAAGTCGTTCCATCCATAAAATATTAATGGAGACGATTTATGGATAAAATATACCGTAAGGTTTTGGATTTTTATAAATCGTATCTAAACAACGTCGTACAGATATTGGTAAAAGAGGGTGTACATTCAAATATTTTTACATTCATCGGTTTTTTTCTTTGCGTGATATTTGCATTCCTTATGATAGCGGAGGGTATCCGTCAGGCCGGTGCTGTGGCTCTTGTCATGGCTTTATGCGATATAATGGGAACGCTTGTTTCAGAGGCGAGTAATCAAAAGCAGAAGAGAAGCATACTCCTTGAATCCATATTGGATAAATATTCGGAGATAATATTTTACGCGGCTATAATCGTTACAACTCTTCAGGTTGAATATACCATAACGGCATTATTTGTATTTATGGCTTTTATAGGTACGTCGGTGTACTCATTCATAGTTTTAAAGGCCAAACAGTTCGATATGCATCTTGACTGGGGATACATAAGAAGGCCGGAAAGAATAATGTTACTGGCTGTGGGAATGTTTTTTGGGTTCACAGGCCTGATGATCTCATCTATGATAGTTGCCGTAGCCACAAACGCGGTAGCGGTACATTTTATATGGAACATATGGTTTGACAAAAAGGATTAGGAGGTGCTCTGGTGATTATATTATTATTTTTTAGCCTGATCTTTTCTACCGGTATTGAAGCCAAACCTTTTGCTAATAATTTTGTTGAGATGAATATACCCGATTCCTGGGGCTGTTCTCCTTACATGGGTAACAGGTGGATTTGCCAGCCTATGGATCCGGCAAAAGTGAAGGACGTGATAATAGAGGCATCTTTTGCAAACCAGGGTCCGTTGGATTCTCTTCCGGCTTTTTATGGTTACCTTCAAAAATCCGTTCAGGTAACGGATCCCCGTACAAAAAAACAATCGGTTGGTAAGCCGATAAATCTTCAATATAAGGAAATACTCGGCCAAAGCTGGGTGGATGGACAGTATCTGAGTACAGTGCTACCGAATTATCTCACAAGGAATCTGGCGACTATAAAGGACGGAAGGGTCGTCCTTTTGTCTGTGACGGTGGATAAACCGAAATATTCAATGTACATGTCTGAACTTTACAAGACCATTGAAAGCCTGAGAATAAGAATGACCTTGCCGGCAGCTCCTATGGAGACCGGATTAAAGGGACTGTTGGGAATACAAGCACCGGCTGTAAAGAAAACAGAGAAACCGGGCAGTGTAGTTGCTATAGAAGTTGAAACGACTTCCCACGCGTGGCTTTGGGCACTTATCGCCGCTGTATTGGCCTTCATCCTAGTCTTCATTATTATAAAAAGAAGAAGAAAAAATGCCGCTGCCAAGAAGAAAGGGTATTTAAAGTAAGACATATTTCATGTATAGTTAACGTAACTTCTGCTGTTTATCTCTGAGGTAGTGTATTTGTAACAATTTTAGGATTCTTGCTCTGCGTAATCCTAACACATGGTTTTCTCTCTAATATATTAGCACCTGATAAAAACAATACTAAATGCTCTATGTTTAAAGGTTTTGGTACAAAGGCTTTAGCTCCCAGTTTATTAGCGTTTATTATGTCTTCTTCTAAGTGTCTGTTTTAATGATCCATACAGGAAATATTAGGGTAATTATTTTTTATCTTTTTTATAAAACCAAAGCCATCCATCACATCACCTAAATCTATGTCTACTATTGCATGCGTAATTTCTTCTTGCATTATTACATCTAATCCCTCTTCCACTGTCGTAACATCATATAATGTTAACATCTTATTTAAATTCTCATTTTTCTTTATTATATTTTTTACAGATGCTCTGTATAAAGCTTCATCTTCTAGTAATAATACCTTAAAATTTTTCTGTTTTTGTGAAAACCTTTCTATAAGTTTATCAATTTCCGTCGTGTTTCTTTTTAACTCAACAAATACTGCATCTTTTATGTTATTAGGAAGAGATATTGATTCCTTCTGTTCTTTTTCATTAGATGCTGGAATATCTATTATAAACTCTACTCCTTCATTTTGTTGCCAGTTGAGCAATTTGGTTTTGTTAATATCTATGTTTCTGGCCTTTATGATTCCATCATGAAGCATTACTATCTTATACGCTGAGGCTAGACCCAGTCCTGTCCCTTTTCTTTTTCCCTTGGTAAAAAATGATTCAAATAGGTTTGGGATATCCTTTTCATCAAACGGGGGGCCATTATTAGCTATAATTATTTCGACAAAATATCTATCCTCTATTTTAACGTCATTGCTTGATATAAAGATATTCCCTCTTTCTTTTTGGCCAATTATAGTTATAGCCTCAATAGCATTGCTGATAATATTGCCAAAAACCCTGGTAAGTCTTTCATCATCCACAAGTGGCTTTTGCTTATTCTGTATGTCGTATTCCAAGCTAATGTTTGCATATTGATAAGCTTGAGCAGTTTGTCTTATTGAAAAATCTAACAACTTAAGAACAGAATTGGCGTTTACCTCTACCTTAACTCCTCTTGAAAAATCCATTATATCATTTAGCATTGATTCCACATTGGCTATAGCTTTTTCTATATCCACTTTAGCACTATTTAATAAAGACGGAGTACTACTAAATTTATCAAACATATTTAAGATGATCTTCAACATTGAAAAAGGTTTTCTAACGTCATGGGCAAGTATCTGTGTCATTTGCCCAATAGCTACTAATTTAGATTGTTCTGTAAGTTTTTTTTGGGTTTTCCTTTCATAATCGATGTAGTTATTAATCATTTTTTGTAAAATTACTAATTCATTCTTTTCTGAAATAGTTGTTGCCTGATCGGTTTTATTTTTTATAAAAGCTATTAGAGCTTCGATTGGCATTAAGATTTTTGATTTTACAAGAACAAGACCATAACCAGACAAAATAGCAAGGATAAAAAATAATATTAGAATATAAATTAATGTTGGTGGTCTGTTGGTGACTTTATCCTTATTTACTTCAATATTAATTGAATCAGTCGTTAGCTTACTAGATAGGCTTTTAATATTTTTTATATTGGGAAATTTAGACTTAATTTTATCTATAGAGATGAAAGTTATTAATTTCCCTCTGATCCTGGAGTTGGAGCTCGTTATGAATTGATCGTCAAAACGGATGTCATCTTTATAATAAATAATATTACTACTACTTAGAACGGAAAACCCGTTTTTTAATAATACAATTGTTGCTAACTCTTTTTCAGAAAGATTGTTTTTATCTATATACGCTGGTTTATTATCATTTTTGAGAATGACAAAATTATTTATTTCATTATTATCAGAGAGCAAAGTCCTAATTTTACCATATAATATGTTTGAACTATAATAAGTCGAATCTTCTGATACTGATAAAAAATCTGCCAATTCTCTACTTTCTATAAGCATTTCGGTTTTTGTTTGAGATCGTTGTAATACTTCATATACCCCAAGCCTTGTTTGCTCATTCTCTTTTTGTAACAATAATTTTTCCTTTGTTG
>JAPLFT010000307.1 GCA_026390535.1 Pseudomonadota bacterium | reverse complement strand
TCTTCTTATTCAAAGTTAACGGCATCCAGGAACACGGGGAAGTTTCCAAACATCCGCCTACAGCCCAAGATCTTGCCTCTTCAACTGTAATGTTCTCCGGACGGTAATTATCCATCAGAAATTCCATGGCGATGCGGTTGTTCATAAACGCCGGATATCCGGTTCCGGTCTTTATACATTCAACCGCCTTAAGTAAAAATTCTTCCGGCAGTTTATCGTCGTAAAGTAAGGATAATGTCGGTTGAGGGCTTTCACAACTGATCCCGGTTTCAATAATAAGTGTTTCCAATTCATTGCATGCGGAATTACCGTTTTTATCCAGCCCTCCCAGGCTGAGGTTATTAAATGTGTTTCCGGAAAGCACTCCTCCTACAACACCCATGGATGCAAAACAGTCAAGACATGTGAATTTAACTCTTAAACATTCAAGCAGTTCAAGAACTTCTTCCTTTTTGATCCGGCCGGCCTCAAGATCCTGTTCATAGAAAGGATATAGAACCTGTCCCAATCGTCCCGGAGACAGACCGGAAATTGCGTCCTCATTTAAGACAGCGACGTGAATAGTCCAGCACATCTGTAGAGCTTCATGAAAAGTCCTCGGCTGATTGTGGGCAATCCATTCCATCATTGCTGCCAGTTTAGCGTATTCGGATCTTTGATTTTTATCAGTCTCTAGTTTTTCAAGACGACGAAGTTCACGGGCATAATTTAATATCCATTCCTGAACTCCCTCGATCACAAGTCTGACTGCCTCATAATTATACAGCCGGTTCATTCCCGTTATTCCGTCACCGTCTGCTCTTCCGGCGACCTTGTTTTTCATTTCTTCTGCCATTTTTATCAAACCGTCAAAGCCGTACTGCAGAGGATAATAATAATTGATGACTTCCCGTCCTTGAGGAAGCGTATAACCTGAATCAAACATGCATATAAGATTACGCATGATCTTTTCCTTGATCTCGTAATCGGGAACCATCTGCTCGTATTTATGTCCAAGATCATCAACCGATTTGCCATGCCACAGGTGTGCAATTTTTAACATTGCAGGAACTTCTTCCTGACGAACTCCAAATTTTCCAGCCAGAGAAACGACCTTGCCAAAACTCTTGGTTACATTCCCGCCACCAGAACCGAATTTTGAATGTTCATCTGCACTTGTAGATCCTAGCCTAAAGGCCTCCTGATAGAATTCATCCTCTTTTGCCATATAGTAGCCTTCAGATAGCCACGGCATGGGAAAAGATCCTCTGTAATAAAAAGTTTTTTGTGTTACCAGTAATTCTCCGGGATAAATAGAGGGAGTAAGATGTGAAAATGCCTCTTTTAGAGCCAGCGCTCTTCTTACCACCGGGACTTCATTATCAAGTTCAAAATATTTCCTGCTGTACCAGTATGGAAATTCGTTATCGGCAGAAGAAAGAGTATTGTAGTAGATCTCTCTGAGCTCTTTTGCACGTTTTCCAGGTTCGCGTTTTACCTCGCGGGGAGAAAATTTCTCATGAGTTTTATCTGAAGCCTTTATGTTGAGATTCAAACCCGCCTCAGAAAGAATATCGGACAGCTTTTTCCCCATAAAGACCTCTCAGTGTCGTTTATAACACACAATTAAATGTGCCGATTAATAAATATTAATTTGAGATCGAGTAACCACAAATTGTTCCGGTAGCTTTTCCGCCATATGGGAAAGAGATGAATATGCCACAATCACTACAAACAACTGAATTACAATAAGGGACTAGACCACCTGTAGGTCCTCTTTTATCTATTGCGAGTGTGCCATCCATATTGCCGCTTATTTTTCCATCAGTTCCTGAAGCTGTGAAATTGATAGTTCCATCAAGTATTACACCGCTTCCAATATCACAATCATTTAAATTATTAGTTGGATCACTTACATTGAAAGTGATAACTACTGATGAATACCAGCTTCCGCATATGCATATCTGTGCAGCAGGTGGAGAAGGGTATGTACAGGACAGGCACGCAAGAATAACGGTTCCAACGTAAGTTATGTGTCCACCGCCTGCACAAGGGTATACGTCATTTAAATTTGCGGTCCACTTTGAGTAATCACTATTATGGGTAAATGTTGCCGAATCAATGGTAACCAGTTCGTTAATACCTATTGATGCTGGCATCGTAGCGTTATAACTGGTGGCGTTCATCGTACCAGTCAAAGCAGAACTGATAGCATTAACCTGATCAGTTGATAGGTCAGAACCTCCGCTACTTCCTCCGCAGGATAGTATAAAGAAAATTGGGATTACAAAAGCAAGAACCCTGATTAATGATTTCATTGTAAAAAACCTCCCCATGACTTACGCCACAGTCCTCATATTGGAGGGTATTGTAGTGGAATTTTGGCGGCGCGTAAATCAAAATATAATTATCTTTTGGACTGACGGTATAAGTGATATAAAAAAGAAACAATATCAAAGCTCTTAAGGGGGCCTTTCCGATGAAGTTAACTAATATCCTCTCCGTCCTTGGTCTTATAATTTCCTGTTTTTTCTTTTATACAAGGAATTATTTTGGGATTCCCGGACCGAGTTATCATCCTAATCTTGTTAATATAATCCTGCTTATCTCTTTTGCAGTCTCTTATATTTTCAGTCTTATGGACGTAAAAACAACGGTATTAAAAATAATGGCACTCCTTGTCACTTTCCTTGGCTGCGCAATAACCGGGCTTTTTTCTCTGCTGATTCTTTTGGACAATGCTAAGTATCCCGAGATCTTTAATGTATCCGGCGCATATATAGAATTTGTTCTGTTCCTTGTATTAATGTACAAGTGGGCAAAACAAAAATAAAAATTAGATGTTCTACGATGTAATAATAATAGGAAGCGGTGTAGCCGGCCTTAATACGGCCAGGAACATAGACAAAAATCTAAACGTTGCTCTTATAACAAAGACAAAATTAGGCAACGGTTCCTCAATCCTTGCCCAGGGCGGTATTGCGGCTGTGTCCCCTGATAACGAACAGGACACATTCAAGACCCATATACAGGATACTTTAAAGGTGGGTGCAGGTCTTTGTCATAAGGACGTCGTAGCATTTTGTGTAAAACACGGGCCTGAAACTATAAAGGATCTAATAAAGATAGGCGTGGATTTTTCCCTCAGAGAGATAAATGATAATTATGATCTTACAAAAGAGGGAGGACATTCTCATAGACGTATTTATCACAGCGGGGATATTACCGGTGAATCAATAGTCCAGAATCTTATTGCTGATGTAAGAAAAAGATCCAATATTAAGATATTTGAAAATCATGTGGCAATAAATCTTATAACTGATGATAAAAAAGTTGTTTCCGGTGTATATGTTCTGGATAATAATAAAAAAACCATAAAAACACTCATAGGTGGAGCGGTAATACTTGCCACCGGTGGTGCGGGTAAGGCGTACCTTTACACCAGTAATCCGGATGAGGCTACCGGCGACGGTATTGCAATGGCTTATAGGGCCGGTGCCCAGATTGCCAACATGGAATTCTATCAGTTCCATCCTACATGTCTTTATCATCCTGAAGCGAAGAATTTTCTAATCAGCGAGGCTGTAAGAGGTGAGGGAGGGACATTAAGGCTCAAAGACGGTGAGCGTTTTATGAGCAAATATGACGATAGAATGGAACTAGCTCCAAGAGATGTTGTTGCAAGGGCAATAGACAGGGAGATGAAACGTACCGGAGATGACTGTGTGTATCTTGATATTACCGGGCTGGATAAAAAATTCATA
>JAPLFT010000374.1 GCA_026390535.1 Pseudomonadota bacterium | reverse complement strand
AATACTTTATTGGCTAGTCCACTGTTACAATCAATGTCGCCATTATCATAAAACAATGAGGTTTCACCTTTAATGTCTGTATTGGCCCAGGCATACAGCATAGCTCTTCCTGTAACAGCCATCATTACGTCCATAGTTTGGAATAAACACAGCATGGTATTTTTTATATCGGATAAGTAGAAACAAACTACCCTCTGTTTCTTATTAAGTGTTTGTTCTGTTTTATTATTTAGTACAATACCCTTTGTTTCGTAAGAAGTCCCTTTTTGTAGTTCATTTTGAAAGTTTTGATCTATCCAAGGATATAATAACCTGAGCCCTTGCCCCCATGTGCTAGATGAAAGTTTATCGCCTATCTTTATGAACTCTACATCATCGGGAATGTTTATATTACTCTGCGCAAGAATTAAATTAAAGAATAAAGAAAAATAAACTAATGAGATCATATTGCCCTCTTACAATATAGCATTATTTTACTGCAGGCACAACGTCAGCCATGGGATATAGGTCACCAATAGCAAACATATCACCAATATTATATAGAACGGCAGAGTTGCCCGAAATATTTCCAGTATGTTTTTCTTGAATCTGTAACTTGATATAAATACGTTAAGACCTATCGGAGGGGTTAGGAACCCGATCTCAAGGTTTATAAGGAAGATGACGCCAAGGTGCAGCGGGTTGACGCCAAAGGAATTGGCAACAGGTATTATCAATGGAACAACGACCAATATTGCGGAGAAGTTATCTATCATGCAGATTATTATTAAAAGAACATTTAATATCATTAAGAAACTTATCTTGGATGCTAAATGCTCTTTCATTATGTTGACCAGCATGAATGGAACTTCTTTTTCAACAAGATAGTTGGTAAAGGCCATAGCCATACCTATGATGACCATCAATCCGCCGGTGAGGACACAACTATCCTTAATAACACGGACCAAATCTTTTTTAATTGAGATGTCCCTATATATGAAGACCTCCACTATCAATACATATATAGCCGCTATTGCGGAACCTTCACTTGCGGTGAAAAATCCGCCATAGATACCGACGATGATTATTATTGGAAGAGGTAACTCATATTTTGCTTCCTTTAATGCTACCCAGAGTTTTTTCCAATCAAATTTAGTTTTATTTACTCCGATCTTATTGCCTACGAATATGGAATATATTGAGAGTGCTACAACGAGTAATATTCCCGGTATCAGAGCGGCAAGAAATAATTTATCCACTGTTACGCCGGGCATACCAGTAATAGAGGAATAGGCGTTACCAGCTATAACGGCGTATAATATCAAAGGTAGGCTTGGCGGGAACAGCAAGCCAAGACTTCCGGTGGTCGTCAGAATTCCAAGAGTAAAATTTTCGCCGTATTTTTCTCTTAATAATATAGGGTATAATAACCCTCCCATCGCTATTATGGTAACCCCGGATGCTCCGGTGAACGCCGTAAAAAAAGCACAGGTAATAAGTGCAACAACGGCTATACCACCCGGCAACCATCCTATCATCGCACGGCTTAAATTTACAAGTCGCTGAGGGGTTTTGCTTTCTGCCATCGTGTATCCGGCAAAAATGAATAAGGGTATTGCCATGAATATCGGGTTGGTAGCTATCTTATAAACCTCTATAAAAAGGCCTGCCAGATTTTCTCCGGCAAGAAAATATCCAAGTACTGTA
>JAPLFT010000191.1 GCA_026390535.1 Pseudomonadota bacterium | reverse complement strand
CCTCGTGGTATTTGCACTATCCTTACCGCCAACCACAAATATATGGTCGCTTCCCTTTGCCTTGTTCCTTATCTCTTCCTGTCTGTTTCTGGTGGCATCACATATTGTATTTATTATTTTTATATCGGTAAAATGCGAGCTCAACATTGAACAAAGATCATCAAATACTTCTATCTCCTGTGTGGTTTGAGCGACTACGCATATCTTTTCATCTTTATTTCTTGATGCAGAAAAATCCTGCACTTCTTTTTTTGTGGACAGTATTTGTCCCTTGCCTTCCGCATAGCCCAATAATCCCTGTGTCTCCGCATGACCATGATCACCTATGATCACTATAAAATAGCCGTTAGCGACGTGTTTTCTTATTATAGCCTGGACCCTTGCAACCTTGGGACAGGTCGCGTCTATTATCCTTGCGCCTTTTCTGGAGAGTTCATGTCTGATACTGGGTGTAACACCATGCGTTCTTATAAGGACATAATCACCCTCATTGATATCTTCCGGGCTTTTAATGCTTTTTATACCGTGTGACTCAAGTTCATCTATTACGGTCGTGTTATGGATTATAGGACCCAGCGTACGAATGGGGAGATTTTTTCTGCGAATGGCGTCCATACAGAGGCTAAGCGCTCGTCTGACCCCCATACAAAAACCGGCATATTGGGCTAATTCAATCTTCAACCTTTATTTTGTCTTTGAAACAGTTTTGCCCACAAGACTTGCAAGACGGGAAATATATCTTGCTCCGGTCGTTGCGGCTATAACGCCTCTACTTGCTGTAGAAGCTATTAACTTTTGTGCGGCCTGAAATTTTTTCTGCAAATCCTCTTTCTTGCCACTTGCTGCTGCTTCTCTTAGATCCTTCATAGCCGATCTCATCTCTGATTTGGCATTTCTGTTCCTTTCATTTTTTTTAAGGTTCTGTTTATTTCTCTTCATCGCAGACTTATGAGTTGCCATTTTTTAAATACACTCCTTTAGCTTTTATATATAAAATTCTATAAAGTTCTACCAGTAAAAAGGCCAAGTAGTCAAGAACACAATAACAACGCTATTTGGTATAAGCGTGCTTAATCTCTCCATAATAGATCGTATGAAAATCATTTTTTGGATAAAGATCCCCTTTGATATCCGGCTTTAAAGAGCCCGGTTCAACGGCATTTTTATGAATGATTTCACATTCATAGAACAGATCGCACTCCATAACTATAATAGAGTCTTTAAGTTTTCCCGGTACTAAACTAAGTCCCGTTTTTTTTGCCTTGTCGATGTTCCTGCCGGATTCCGTTCCGCAGGTCATAAGTTCATGTCCATATTTACCGGATGGAACACAGACGCTAAAAGCCGTGGCGTTTTCTATCAGTTCATGTGTATATCTTACAGGACGTACCATAACGGTCATAACATGTTTACTCCATACTATACCCACCGTAGCCCAACCGATAGTCATTATATTGGATCTACCGTCCCTGTCCTTTACAGCAAGAAATGCCCCGTTAGAATTCAGTGCCCTGCAGAGAACATCAAAGTTCTCATAAAAGGGAAATGCCTTCATAAATTAAAAGCCTCCTAATTAATGAACCCCATGCATCCAGCGTCTAATTGGTTTAGCTATCAATAGTAATATTATAGCAGCTCCGCCCGCAGTTATTATAGGGATCATGAAAAAAGTCTTATGACTCATAGCATCGTAATTGCCTGCAAATAAACCGCTTACAAGGTTTGCTGCAAAATTGGCCAGATAATAACAGGCCAACAGGAACGATGTAAATTTTATCGGAGAAAGTTTTGTTACCATAGAAAGACCGACAGGCGACAAACAAAGTTCTCCAAGTGTGTGTAGAAAATAAGCACCGATTAGCCATAACATACTGATAGCGCCGTATGTTTCATTTGCCATAACAGCAAACACCATTACAACAAATCCTACAGCGACAAAAGCAAGACCAAGCACAAATTTATAGACAGTTGCTGGCTCATTACCGGCATCTGCCATCTTAACCCATAGTCTTGCAAATATAGGAGCCATCAAGAATATAAAGAGAGGATTTAATGACTGAAAATAACTTGCAGGAACTTCCCAATTCAAGAAAGGAATAATTCTATTTGTGGATCTGTCCGCAAACAGGGTCATTGAACTCCCAGCCTGTTCAAACGCCGACCAGAAGAATATAACAAAGAACATCATTATGAATATAACAGCTATCCTCTGCTTTTCTTCCTTAGTAAGAGGAGCATCACCGTGGCAGTGAACCTTTTCACCGCTGGCACTTACCTTTATAGGACAATCCGTTTTGTCTCCAAGATATTTTTTCTTACCAATAATGAAAGTAACGAGCCCTATGACCATACCCAGACCGGCAGCTGCAAATCCCCAGCCCCATCCTACTTTTTCTCCAAGATAACCGCAAACCAGAGGAGCAGCAAATGCTCCAAGATTTACACCCATATAAAAAATAGTAAAACCACCGTCTCTTCTAGGATCATTCTTTTCATATAAAGAACCTACTGTTGCCGCAATATTAGGTTTAAAAAACCCGTTACCCAGCACTATTATAAGTAATGAGATATAAAATATTAATGTAGAGGCAGATATCGCCGTAGAGGCAAGAGTGAATTGTCCTATTGCCATCAATGTACATCCGGTAATAATAGCTTTTCCTCTTCCCCAATACCTGTCTGCAATATAACCGCCGATAAGAGGAGTAAGATATGCCAGACCAGTAAACCATCCATATGTACTTCCGGCTCTTTCTGTACTGAACATCATGAATTTGGTCATAAATAAGACGAGGATAGCCCGCATACCATAATAGTTGAATCTTTCCCACATCTCTATGGTAAACAAGAAGTAGATACCCGAAGGCTGTTTCTTTTTTACATCGCTCATTTGAGATCCTCCTAATAATCTTTAAATAAAAACGGGAGATGCATATAGAACATCTCCCGTCATAAAACTAATTATTCTGCAATACTAATATTAATGAATACCATGCATCCACTTCTTTATAGGCTTTATTAACAATAGCAGTAATATTGCCGCTGCGCCTGCCGTAATAACAGGGATCAAAAAGAAAGTTTTATGATCCATGGCATCGTAATTACCGGCAAACAAACCGGAAGCAAGGTTGGCAATAAAATTCGCCATAAACCATGTTCCCATCAGCAGTGATGCAAATCTGGCCGGAGAAAGTTTTGTAACAAGAGAAAGGCCAACCGGAGACAAGCAAAGTTCTCCAAGCGTATGTAATAGATACACGCCGAGTAACCACAGCATGCTTATAGGGCCTCCCTTTTCATAAGCCATAACTGCAAAGATCATTAAAACAAATCCAAGGGCAAGCAATACCAAACCCCATACAAACTTGAATGGAGTCGAGGGTTCAATATTTCTTTCTGCCATTCGGACCCAAAGACCGGAAAATAAAGGAGCAAGAACAAATATGAATAATGGATTTACCGATTGGAACCAACTCGTCGGAAATATCCAGTTCCAGCCAAAGATGGATATAGCTCTATTTGTTGCCCTATCTGCAAATAACGTCAAAGAACTTCCCGCCTGTTCAAAAGATGCCCAAAAGAATATTACAAAGAACATCATTATAAATATAACCGCTATCTTATGTTTTTCCTCTTTTGTAAGAGGTTCACAAGGAGCCTGGTTGCCATTCTTTTTGCAGTTAGCTGCCTCAAAGACCCTGGCAGGAAGAAGTTTTTTATTATACATAATATAATTAATAACACCGACTAACATTAAGATACCGGCAGAACCAAATCCCCAGCCCCAACCAACTTTTTCACCAAGAGTTCCACAGATCAGAGGAGCAAAGAACGCGCCAAGATTTATACCAATATAGAATATAGTGTATGCGCCATCACGACGTGGGTCATTTTTTTCATACATGGTTCCAACTGCCGTGGAAATATTCGCTTTAATAAAACCGCATCCAATAACTATTATGACCAAAGAAAGATAGAACATCCACATCATATCCGCTTTAACAACTTCGGGACTCATAAAAGCAACGGCCGCTAGTAACAGCTGACCGATAGCCATCGTTGTACCGCCAAAGATAATCGCCTTATTCATACCCCAATATCTGTCTGCAATGTAACCACCCGCCAGAGGAGTAAGATAAACAACGCCCAAGTACCAACCATAAAGATGCCCTGCCTGTTCCGTTGTTAACAGCAAAAATTTAGTCATGAAAAGAACCAATAATGCGCGCATTCCGTAGAAGCTGAACCTTTCCCACATTTCTACAGAAAAACACAGGTAAAGACCTTTAGGATGATCATGTCCCATTTTCGTCAGCATAGTTAGACCTCCCGCTACTTAAAAATAAAATATAACCTTTTGTGACCTTTTTGTAACACATACTGGATTTATTTCAATAATAAATTTAGAAATTTGTGGAAAAGATGAGAATCTTTTGTAATAT
>JAPLFT010000209.1 GCA_026390535.1 Pseudomonadota bacterium | reverse complement strand
ATTGCCTCCAGATTCAACATATCCTTCAAAGCCAGTCCAATACCATTCATTTACACCGGATATTGAATCACTAAGACTTTGACCCTGATCCAAAGGAAAAACTCCGCCGCTGTTAGTAATTCCGATAAGAGTTGTGCCGTCGGCTCTATAATAATCTGTATTTGGTTTCATGACCCAGTTAACATTTTCTCCTGCTCCTGTGCTACAACTAGAGGTTGTACATGCAGTACGAACTTGACCAGCACCAGCTGTTGCAAACATTGCTTTATAAGTTCCACCATCTGTCGGTTTATTAGCGTCGGCCATGCATAGAGCATCAATTGCTGCAAGGGTGATCGCGGCGCCTCCCTGTCCGAGTCTGCCATCCCATCCTGATGCTGTAACGAATATTTTGAGAGATATTGATGCAGAGAATATAACTGTGCAATCAGATGTTATTGCGCCGGTTGTATAAATATTATTATCCCAGGTTCCGCTAGTACATGTTCCATCTACCGTAGAAGATCTTACATAACCGGAGCTTGCAATAACTGTAAAAGACGCTGTACCATTGCTGGCGATTGACTGCTCTGTACTAGGGTCTATAGTTACGTGAGTTCCAGAAGGAGTGACTGTAATGTTAGCGGAGGCGTTAAAATCTACGGTGCAGTCAGCAGTTATTATGCCAGTTGTATATATTGTACCAGTCCAACTACCTTGTGGACAGGTCCCACCTACCGTTGAAGATAAAGTATATCCGTTATCAGCAGTTACAGTAAAACTTATAGTACCGCCTGATTCGACATTTTGAGCTACAGATGGTTCTATAGTAACATGCGTTACCGACGGTGTTACTATAAAAGTATCCGAGCATGACGTGAGAATAAAAAACGAGGACACTACTAGAAAGAGAATTACTTTTTTATACATATACTCCCCCTAAAAAAGTCTTACTACAATATTAAAAAGTTTGTCATGTATGGCTTTAGGTGTCAAGATGGTCGTTATTCCGTAAAATTAGAGTGAATTAAAATTTTTAAAAAATCTCAAAAAAATGATTCGTGTTGAACTCGTGATGTAATTCTTAAGGGCGTACCCAAGCTGAACGTCATATTAATGGGGTTTTCCTTGTAAACTGGATTTTAAAATCTATAATGACAAGCAAAGAACATGTTATAGGGGGGCTTATGTCAGCCATTTATCGCAGTTATTTAGTCATCTTTTTAGTCACGGCATCATTTATAGGATGCAGCGGTGGAAGTCCCGTAACTATACAAAAAATGGATAATACCTACTTTCTTGTTTCGGTCAATATGAGTAGCTTCATTTCGCATAAGGCCATGGGTCAGATCTATGCCCAACAGATCCTTCAGATTTTACCTGACTATGAGGCCATTGTAGACTTATCTTTAAAAGATGAGTTCGATCTTTTAGAGTCTAGGGGCCTTTCATTCAGTACTGCAATAGCAAGGGCAATCACGCTTAAAGCAACACTTCCACAGGATTATCAGGATGAAATTGATGGCATGTTATCTGTTTTTTCCTATGACCAGGACGTTTTGGGTGATGGGCATTTGTCAAAAAATGAGTTTTTGATCTATCAACTATTTCCTGATGTTGGACGTCCGACCCAGTGTTCAGCATCAGCCGCATACGGGGATTCATCGGCAACGGGAAAAACTATCATTGGTAGAAACTTTGACTGGTATCAATTACCAAATAACGGTATGTCAAAGCTGCACGCTGTGACTATAATAAAAAATGGTAGCAAATCCGTAGTATTCATTCATTTTCTTGGTCAACTTATACCGGTAAGTGCTTTTAATAGTGCTGGGGTCTTTGCTGCTTTGCTGGATGTAGGGACAGGAGCTGATTATCCATCGCTTGAAGGCAAACAGTCTTATCCTTTTGGCCTTAGGTATGCATTGGAAAATTATTCTACTCTGCAGGACGTCGCTAATTATATTAAAGGACAGAATTACGCATATAATCATCTTGTGTTTCTTGCTGACCAAACAACAGCAGGAGTGGTCGAAGAAAATATTGGCAGCCCCGCACGGGGATTCCGTACTGCTACCTCAACATTGATATCTGACTATACGTGGAATATTCCCGACGTATTTGCTACAGTTAATACCTTTATGCTCCCAGGAAACTACGCTCCTTCTCCACCTTTAGATAAGAATGTTAAAAGATGGAACAATTTTACAACACTTTACAATACTTATCTGGAACAAGGAAAGATAGATATCCCAACCATGAAGCTTATTGCCGGTAATCCAGGCACAGATGGCGGGGCTGCCACATCAGGTGCGATTTATCGATCAACTGATTTATCCCCGACGCTACAATCTATAATAATGCGTATGGATACTTATGAAATGTGGGTCGCTTTTTCTCCTCTTGGTAGTCCACCGACGACTCCAACCTATATTAAGGTTTTTTCAGAAAAGCCTTTTTAGGAGAGAATGCTCTTGGATCAAGATGCCTTTCCATCTATTATCAAAGCAATAGACACAATTATTTAAGACGTATAATCTAAGTTTATAAAATTTATGAACAAATTAATAGGACTACTGGTTGTGATTTTTATTGCAAGTATAGGTCAGGCTTTTGCCCAGGAAGAAGTTTATAAAATTGGCAAACCTGGTCCAGCTGGCGGATTGGTGTTTTATGATAAAGGTTATTCTTCTGACGGTTGGAGATATCTGGAAGCGGCTCCTACGGATGAGAATCGTAAATTCATCTGGAGTAATATTAATAAACTACTAGGGAGAGAGGAAGATGTAGAGGAAAAAATAGGAGAAGGTAAAAATAACACAGAAGCTATTATTTCCCAAATCGGCCATAGTGAAAGTGCTGCAAAGCAATGCTCTCAAAAAGTTGTACATAATAATAACAATACCTTTAACGACTACTTCTTGCCGTCAATAGGTGAACTAATCTCAATGTATGAAACCCTTCATAAAGAGGGTAAAGGTAGTTTTGTTGATCACGGTTATTGGAGTTCTTCTGATGCAGAAGATCATAGAGAGGGTGTTGTAGGAAAAAACGCATGGGGTCTGAATTTCGATAACGGCAGACGTGATACCGACTGGAAGTACAACTTAGGCTTTGTCCGTTGCATTAGGCGTTTTTGACAATCATTACTACTGTATAACTATTAAAGATCTTCGGATTCCTCTCAACTTCTAGCGACATATCTCCCAAAAGCTTTAACATCTCTTCAAAATCTTTTTTCGAAACATGTCCTTTAGGCTCTACTATAAATATCTTTCCGCCTGGCTTCATCGCCTTATTAATTTGTTGGAAAAAATGTGCCTTATCCGGAATTTCATGTACCACGCAGAATAATATTGTCAGATCGATCTGATTATTCAGATCTTGGATGTTGAGAGAATCGGAACTGCAAAGCCTTGTTTCTACTCTTTCACTCAATCCTTTTTTTCTTAATTTTTTATTGAGGACGGATAACATTTTCTCTTGTAGATCTACGGCGTAGATCTTGCCTTTCCCGTTAAGCATCTTAGCCATGGGGATGGTAAAAAACCCCATGCCAGGACCGACTTCGAGTATTTTCATCCCTGGTTTTACGTACGGAGCTAGGATCTTTTCCGGATTGGCGAAAAGTTTTCTTATGGGATTTGCAAGAAGATATCCCAACCACCATGGGCAAACATGTTCTGACATAATGATACGTTATTATCAGTGTTTGAGTTAATAATCCAGTGGCGCTTGGCTTCAGTTGTCCGATTTTTTCGGACAACTGGATAATATTGAACTGTCCGAAAAAATCGGACATTTGGAATTGGCATTATTGGACGGCGTTTATAAAATCCCGACAATAAATTCATAAATTTAAGCGTTTTCCCGTAGGTGGCCTTTTTGCAACTCGTAAGGCCATGGAAAATAAAATAGCTGTTTTTAGTGGCAAGGCAATAAGACGGATTTTACGCAACAAAGAATGGTGGTTCTCAATAGTAGATATTATTGCTGTTTTAACTGAAAGTTTTAACGCTAGAGATTATTGGTATAAGATGAAAACCCGCATGTACTCTGAAGAAGGGCTCGAACTGTCGACATTTTGTCGACAGTTCAAATTAGAGTCTCCAGATGGAAAACTTAGAGGAACGGATTGTGCTAGGACGGAAGATATTTTCAGGATTATCCAATCTATCCCATCCCCCAAGGCGGAGCCCTTTAAACGTTGGCTGGCAAAGGTGGGTTATGAAAGAGTTCAGGAGATAGAAGACCCTGAATTAGCAACTAAAAGAACCAGAGCTATTTATAAGGCAAAGGGTTATTCAGAGGACTGGATAGAAAAACGCATACGGGGTATTGCAATTCGAGAAGAACTTACAGATGAATGGCAAAAACGTGGAGCTCAAGATCAAAAAGATTATGAAATTCTAACGGCAGAAATATCTAAGGCGACTTTTGGAATTACTCCAGGCGAGTATAAGAAACTAAAAGGAGTTGAACGGGAGAATCTCAGGGATCATATGAATGATCTTGAATTAATTTTTACTATGTTGGGGGAAAGATCTACTACGGAGATCCATAGGGTAGAAGATTCCAAAGGCATGCCGAAGCTAAAATCAGACTCAAAAGCAGGTGGTGATATCGCAGGTAATGCCCGCAAACGACTTGAACAACGACTAGGAAAATCTGTCATTTCAAAAAATAATTATTTATCTATACCCAAAAAAAGCGGCATAAAAAAACTAAAATAATAAGGGTGCGATAGGTAATGTCGTTATTTATTTGGAATATGTGCCAGCTCTTGTGGCTTTTTAATATCAATAAGGTATGGCGTCGGGTCTATAGGTTCAAAAGCAATTCTGCCCAGTTTTTTATAGAAATGACAAACTTTTAATGTGAAATGTAAATGTGGCCCGGTACTTTCTCCCGTGTTCCCCGATTCAGCTATATAGGTTCCCTGTGGTATAAACTTTGGTTTTGTCATACGACCGTTTTCATCTCTTTCTTTTTCACAAATAGATGCATTCAGCTTTGCAAGGTGATAGTAATGTGTTTGATACTGACCGTCTTCAGTCTCTAATATTATGTATTTGCCTTCCGGACCTGTATTGGTAAACCTACAAGCCCTGACAATCCCATCGTGCGCGGCAAATACGGAGCCATATCTAATATTATAATCCAGGCCTTTGTGATCCGGCCTTTTTCGTGTACAAAAACCACTGGTAACAGTGCCGTTACAGGGAGCGCAGCAACTAAATTTTGATTTAGAAGAAGTATCTTGA
>JAPLFT010000300.1 GCA_026390535.1 Pseudomonadota bacterium | reverse complement strand
TTGAACTATCCCTTAAATATACTGTCTGAGTCTTACATATCATTTGGGCAACGTATTTGTTTTTTACCTGCTTTTGTGTCTCATAAGACGGCATTGGATAGATAAAAAGTGGCCCGGATTTTTTCTTACCAGCGTAAGCAGAAGAGACCAATAGTGCTAACATTATTACTGATACTAAAAACTTCATGAACAAACCTCCAAGTTATGAATATTTATATCACTAAATATAAGCAAAAGCTGTGCCTCAAATCACAAGCAAAAAAATCATTATGATTTCAAACAGTTAACAAATATACCCGCATGCTGTAATAACCAAAGACAAGACACCTGTATATCTTTTATGGTGTTTTACTTTCTCTCTGCGTCCTTTGCTTCCTTCTTTTTCTTTACATCCTCAAGGACTTTTTCCTCTACGTTCCTTGGAAGCGGCGCATAATTCAAAAATTCCATGGAATAGTTGGCTCTGCCGCTTGTAAGTGAACGAAGAGTCGTCGCATATCCGAACATCTCCATCAACGGAACTACACCGTTCAACTTTTGAGAACCTTTTCTGAAACGTCTCATGTTATCTATACGGCCTCGTCTTCTGTTTACATCAGCTATTACGTCACCCATATGATCATCAGGAGTATTTATTTCTATCTTCATCATAGGTTCAAGAAGTATAGGCGATGCTTTAGCTACAGCCTCTTTAAATCCCACCTGTGTACAGATCTTGAACGCCATTTCACTTGAGTCAACCTCATGATAACTTCCGTAGGTAAGAACATATTTTATATCCACCATCGGGAATCCGGCATAGATACCCTTTTCTGCAGCCTCTTTAAATCCCTTTTCAACCGCAGGAATATATTCTCTCGGGATACTTCCGCCTTTTATGTGGTCCACAAATTCCACGCCTTTATCAGGATTTGGTTCTATTCTGAACTCAACGTGAGCGTATTGCCCCTTACCGCCGGTCTGCTTTTTATACTTATGGACGTGTTCAACTTCCGTTTTAATAGTCTCTCTGAATGCAACAGCAGGAGCACCGACTATAACACTCACATTGTGTTCGGTCTTTAACCTGTCCACAATGACCTCAAGGTGCAACTCACCCATTCCTGATATTAGTGTTTCTGATGTTTCATCGTCGTGTCTTATCCTGAAGGATGGATCCTCCAACGCAAGTTTGTGAAGCGCCATAGAAAGTTTATCCCTTTCAGCAGCGTTAGGAACATCTATCTTCATATCAATAACGGTTTCAGGATACACTATCTGTTCAAGTAGTATCGGGTGATCCTCGTCACACAATGTGTCACCGGTAGTCGTATATTTTGTCCCTACCAGAGCAGCTATGTCACCGGCTCCTATAGCATCTATGTCTTCCCTGTCTTTTGCATGTATCCTCAATATCCTGCCCACTCTCTCTTTTTTGCCTTTTCTTGAGTTATAAACATAACTTCCCGCTTGAAGTTCTCCGGAATATACTCTTATGAACGTCTGCTGCCCGACGTAGTTATCATTTATTATCTTAAACGCTATCGCGGCAAAAGGTTCTTTTGTCGTTGGTTTTCTTGAAAGCGGCAATTCAACATTGTTTATATCACAACCAACTACAGCACCTCTGTCTATCGGTGATGGAAGATAATCAACGACGGCATCCATCAATAACCTTACGCCCTTGTTCTTAAAAGAACTTCCGCAGAATACCGGTGTTATCAAAAGATTTGCGACGGCGTGTCTTGTGGCTTTTTTTATTTCTTCTATCGTGGGCTCTTCGCCGTTAAGATATTTTTCCATTATGACTTCGTCAAAATCCGCAAGTTTCTCTATTATCTTGTTCCTGGATTCCTTTGCCTCTTTTAACATTTCTGCAGGTATTTCCTTATGAACAACATCAAGTTTCTCGTAATGAATAGCCTTCATCTCCAAAAGATCCACCACTCCTTCAAAATCCTCTTCATGGCCTATAGGGAGCTGAAATAATACAGCGTTGGCATCCAGGACCTCATTCATCATATGCTGTGCGCTGTGGAGATCCGCACCCTGTCTGTCCATCTTGTTAACAAAGGCAATACGAGGGACCTTGTACCTGTCCGCCTGATGCCATACAGTTTCGCTTTGCGGCTCAACTCCACCGACGGAGCAAAACAACATCACTATGCCGTCCAAAACTCTTAGAGAACGCTCAACTTCTACCGTAAAATCTATGTGGCCGGGCGTGTCTATGATGTTTATCTGATGATTTTTCCACGATGTAGTTATGGCGGCAGAAGTAATGGTTATACCACGCTCCTGTTCCTGTTTCATAAAATCCATAACGGCCTGTCCGTCGTGAACTTCTCCGATCTTGTGAGTAATACCCGTAAAAAAGAGTATCCTCTCTGTCGTTGTGGTTTTTCCTGCATCAATATGTGCTACGATACCGATGTTCCTGATTTTTTGAATTCCTGCTTGGTCCATTTTTTACTCCTAAAATAAAATCAATGAGTTTTAAGCTTTTTGATGGGTAATTTGCAAGCTATTTCTATAATATTACTGTCGTAATTGACACACATTGTTATGTTAGATCGGTAAATTCACTAACTTGTCACCCGGTAGTTGAAAGAATTTTCCCTCACTCGAGGCAATTACCTCGTTATCCTCATCTAAAAGCTCCGCTCTTGCATGCAAGACCTTGCTTGTTTTTTTTGATCCTAAATCAAGGTGATATGGATCACCGTCTTTATTCACCACCCAGGCTCTGACTTTTAACGGTTTTTCTACAGTTCCGGATTTCTTAAACTCAACTGCTATTTTTACGGTAACATACCACTTATCAGTCCCTAAATATAGTGCCCAGTCCATTGCATCATCCAGTACTGAACTTATTATGCCCCCATGCAAAATACCGGCAAACCCGATAAAATCCTTATGCGGGGTAAATTCCGCCTCAATTACACCATCACCCATTTTTTTATAACACAGTTTAAGTCCGATGGGATTATTCTTGCCGCAGACAAAACAATCTTTGGAATTAAAAATTTCATGAGTCTTCATATTTTGTATTCGCTGAGAACTTTTTCATAAACTTTTATGACTCTTTCCGCCAGTTTTTGCGCGGTGAATTCCTTTGCCCTCTCCAGCCCCAATCCTATATTCCTGTTCCTAAGGGTCTCATCGGTCATGGCTATCTTTATGGCTGCCGCTATACCGTGAATATCAGTCGGATTTACTTCCATGGCACAGCCTCTTGATATCTCCGGCATGGAGGAAACATTTGACGTAATGACCGGCACACCGCTGGCAAAGGCCTCAACCACAGGGAGCGCAAAGCCCTCCATAAGGCTAAGAAAAAGAAATAATTTTGCCCCTCTGTATATGTACGGAAGTTCGCTGTCGGGTACAGGCCCAACACACAGTATATTATCCGGTTTTCCCTTGCCGGAGCAATACTCCTGTACCTGTGCCCAGTAGAGAGCAAGGACCAGCGGTTCTTCCACTCCTGACTTGATGTAACCGTCTATTGCACTCTTCAAGTTCCTGTATGCGTCGCTGCGTCCTATGTAAAGGATATATTTATCCGGAAGATTGTACTTTTTTTTCACTTCCAGCATTTTATTTTCATCTATGTTCTTAAAGAATTTTTCCTGTATCGCACTATAGATCACATCTATATCCTGCATTTTTACGCCAACGGTCTTTGATATCTGCTTTTTAGAGTATTCTGAGATAGTCAATACTCTGTCTGCAAAACGACAGGATCTCTTTAACAATATTTTGTTATACCATCGTTTAAATATGTTCTTTTCTTCTGTTACTTTTATAAGGTCATGTATGGTGATAAGATGCGGTATGTCGCTGTCCGGCACTATGGCAGAGTATGACGGACTATGAAAAATGTCCGGTTTATATTCAGAAATGATCTTTGGTATCTCTATATATTCAAAGAGCGATCTGAATTTATGTTTAGCCCAGATTACCTCAACTTTATCTCCAAAATATTCTAGGGCATCCTTATCTGTTATTAATACGCTGTATTTATTCTCAGGAGCAATCTCGTTAAGGCCGGTTATAAGACTTACAAGGTGTCTTGCCACACCGGAGATCTTTCCGTT
>JAPLFT010000042.1 GCA_026390535.1 Pseudomonadota bacterium | reverse complement strand
CACAAAAATAAGATCCACCGAGTATTTCTGCTATGACTTTGGCTTTTCTTTTTGCGGCATGTTCTTCAGATTCGATTACTAATATAGACGCTCCTTCTGAAATAACGAGTCCATCCCTGTCTCTGTCGAATGGCCTAGATGCAAAGTCTGGTCTATCGTTGTAGTTAATAGAAGCTGCTTGTACAACGTCAAATGTTGATGCTCCTGAATAGTGCAACTCATCTGCCCCGCCTACAACCGCTATGTCATAGAGTCCGGCCCCTACAAGCTCGGTCCCTAAAATGGCTGCGTGCAAGGATGTGCTACACGCTGATGACGTAGAGAGTAATGGCCCTTTATATCCCAACGCAACAGCAACGTTAGCTGCCACTGAGTGGTTCATTACCTTAAAAAACGTTGTAGCAAGTTGTCCTGCTGGACCTCCATTCTCAAACATTTTTCTATGATATTCTTCGTTAGCATCTGGGCTTCCAACAGTTGAGCCGAGGTTAATTACCGTTCTACTAAAATCCAATGTTTTGTTTTCTGAGTTGAAGTTAAGCCCCGCTTGTTCTAATGCATCCTTAGTTGCTAGGTATGCCATTTCTGACATTCTAGACATTCCTCGTCTTAAGTTTCTTGGTATCTGTTTGCTGTCATATTCATAGGCTGGCGCTCCCAAAAAAGACCTTAATCCATTAAGCTTTTTCCATTCTTCGTAACACCTTATGTTTGTTCTATTCTCAGCAAGGTTGTTAAACAACTCCTCTGTTGTGTTTCCAAGTGAACTTATAACTCCCATCCCAGTTATAAATGTTCTTTTTTTGTTCATGACTTTTTATTCTCCCAACATTCTATCTTTTAGTTCTTTCAATATGTTTTTCATTCCTATTATATACCCCGCAGCGTGTAACCCAGAAATAGCAGCGCCCAGAACTCCAGGAAACAAAGTATTTTGACCTGTTAAGAAAAGGTTGTTTATGTGAGTTCTGGGGCCTATCGCTCTTACTCCAGTTTGTTTAATGGAGTGATATATCCCGAAAGTTGAACCTTCAACGGAGTTATTGTAGTGTATATTCGTTAAGGGGCCAGCTGTTGCGTAGTGTTTAACGCTACTTTTAAACCCAGGTTTGTATTTCTCTATGTAGTTTAACAAGTTCTCTGCTTTGTTTTTCATGTGATCGATATATTCTTTAGGTCTTTTTCCGTGGGATGAATCTCTCCACTCAGAATAATGTGCGATGTTATCAGGAATTAATATCATAAATGGGAACGTTGTTGGATCGTCTAAGTTTTTGATACTTACGAAGTTTATGAGTCTGAAATTATCGACGCAATTTTGTGCTTCCATAATTTTATCAAAATCGTATGTGTTAAAACAATAATAATTCTTGCCTGGGTTATAGTATCTGTCATCGTTGTTTACCGTATATAATGCAAAGTAAGCTGCGGATTCTTCTATACTGTTGACCCTCTTGGTGAAAGAGGGCTTGAAGTTAAAATTATTGATTAAATTGAATGTTAGTTTTGGATGGATACCAGAAATTACATGTTCGGAGGAAAAAACTTTTCCAGTAATGGTTCAAAATATCACCATTAAGTTCTTTAATCCTGTTTATAAAAGAATCTATAAGACCAACGCCTTCTTTATTTATGTTTATTACTGATGGCGAATTAATAATGGAGTCTGTTACTAACGCATGAAATCCCATAGAAACATCTTTCGGCAGAACGCCATGTAAAGAACAGTACGCATAAAAGACGGCCTTTAACTTGTGGTCATTGGTTAAGCCATCTACGACGTTTTTCAGGGGAGTTTCTAATATCTTTATTAATTTATCGGCATTATGTTTTTCATTGAACATGTATGTGGGGACGCAATTGACTGCGTCTCTTATAACATCAAAATACTTTTTTATTGCAGTTTCTTCCTTTGGAAATATTTTTAAGATGTTTTGAACGGTTGCTTCGTAGCCCTTTGCTAACGCCAGTTTAAAATCTGGGAAAACAAATTCATCAAAGCCATCAGCGTCTAACTCACAGAAGTTTTGGCTGTTATATATTCCAAGATGATCTAATAATACTCTGAATGGTTCACCGTTTCCTAATGCGCCTGTATAATGAGCGCCTGTGTAAAAGTTATGGTTAAACTTATTGAAAGTGCCAATATGGCCTCCAGCCTTTGGTCCTTGTTCGAGCAAACAAACCTTTTTGCCTTCTTTTGCCAAGATTACAGCTGACGTCAGGGAAGAGATGCCGGAACCGATGACTATTACATCATAATGGGCATTCATCCGGTATAAATTCCGCCGTTAACACTTATTGTTTGCCCGGTAATGTAAGATGCATCCTTTGAGCATAAAAATGATACTGCCCCACAGACTTCTTCAGGTTTTCCGAAGCGTTGTAGTGGTATGTTTTTCTTTAGTTCTTCTATTTTTGGTATTTGGTTGATCATTTCAGTCTCTATTATTCCTGGGGACACGGAGTTAACTCTTATATTTCGTGAACCAACTTCCATCGCCAGAGTCTTGGTCATAGCAATTATGCCAGCTTTGCTGGCGGCGTAATTTATCTGCCCAATATTTCCTATCTGCCCCGAAAGAGACGCTATATTTACTATGCTACCGCTTCTGAATCGAATCATTTTCTTTATAGCCCATCGTAATAAATAAAAAGTGCCCACTAGGTTAGTTTGTATTACCTGTTCAAAGTTTTCGTTAGACATAAACCCGGTTAAATCATCTTTGGCTATTCCTGCATTATTTACAAGTACCGCCAACTTACAGTTTGGGTTTGTCTCAGTGAAGTACTTTTCGAGAGCTCCTTCGCCTTGTTCGCTGGACTTAATATCAAAGTTGATTACGTCTGCTGTTCCGTTGTTTTTTTCGATAATGTTGAGAGTTTGTTCTGCCCCGGCTTTATTATTGTTATAATGGACAAGCACGTGGTACCCATCTGCCGCAAGACGTATGGCTATGGCCCTTCCTAATCCAGAGGAGGCCCCCGTAACAACCGCAATTTCTTTGACAAAATCGTTCATTTTAACCATTAATTATGCTACTACCTTAAAAGTGGATAAACAGCAAGCAAAGATAAGGTACAGCAAGGGACTCTTAACCCTTTTTTTTATGGTTCTGTTTGTTGAGTACGTTGGATACTTGCTTGTATTTGTTTTTATTTACATATTGTCTCTTATTTATCCAGGAATTAAGAAAGCTCTGCCCGTATTCTTTTGCAAATTAGTGAATATACTGATTGCTGTTCAGCCTGGTCTTTGTTGTGAACTAGGGATTAAGTTACCCAAAACGAATAGGAAAACCTTGCTGATAGCAAACCATAGATCTAATTTAGATGTTTTTTCCTTTTTAGCCCAAGTACCTGGATTACGAATAGTGGCAAATGATAAGTTATTCAGGATTCCATTGTTTGGTTTTTTGCTGAAGATTAATAGGCAAATTCATGCAAAGGGATCAGGTTGGGATTCATTAAATCAATGTATGAAGGAAATGAGGGATGGAATGGAAAAGAGAGAGCCTGTGTTATTTTTCCCAGAGCTTACGCGCTGTGCGAAAGGCTTTGTTGGAACAAGTAAATTCTTATTGGCTCCTTTTAGTTTGGCTATCTCTGAGGATGCGCTGATCGTACCATTGGTGGTGAGCAAAACGGACTGTGTCTGGCCTAAAGGCACCATAGGATTTAGTTACCGTAATAAATTTAAGAGTTATTCTCTTGATTGTATTGATTCTAGAGAATTTAAAACAGCCCGTGAACTTGCAAAAAAATGTAAAGAAGCCATAAGTGAGGCGTTGTTACGTGATGGATATTAAAGCTAGGATTTGCATACCGACATACAATAATCGGGCTAGTATCAAAGATGTAGTAGCCGGATGTTTATCTAAAACAAGTTTACCAATAATAATAATTGATGATGGCTCTGATGATGACGTGGAACTAATCCTTAAAGATATGCAGTCTGATAGGGTAGAAATAGTTCGTCATAAGCAGAATTTGGGCAAGGGCAAAGCACTACAAACCGCTATTGCTGATTCAATCTCAAAAGGATTTACTCATCTTCTTACCATAGATGCTGATGGTCAACATCCTCCAGCAGAAATATTAAACATACTCCTTGAAGCAAAGAAACATCCGTGGGCATTGATAATTGGGAAGAGGAATTTTAGCAAAGTCGATAATAACATCCCTGGTATTTCCAGATTTGGCAGAAAGTTCTCTAACTATTGGGTTAAGTATCAAACAGACTATGCTATTTCTGATTCTCAGAGTGGTTTTAGGTGTTACCCGCTGTTTCATGTGCAGAGCATGAACTTTTATACAAAGAGGTTCGATTTTGAAATAGAGATATTGATACGGTTACTATGGAAAGGGGTCCACGTAAGAGAAGTTCAAATAGAAACAATATATCCAGATAAAGATACCAGGGTTAGTCATTTTAATAAGTTTTGGGATAACGCCAGGATATCTTTTCTGAATACCGTCTTCGTTCTTCTGACTGTTTTTAGAAGAGGCTTGTCTGCAAAAGAGATATCATGGGCTGCGGGAATTGGTGTTTTTATAGGGTGCACACCTCTTTGGGGTTTCCACGCCATAATTGCGTTGTTTGTTTCTATAGTTTTTAGACTTAACTTTATTGTACTTTTAATCGGCACACAGATATCAATACCTCCTCTTATTCCCTTTCTTGTTCTGGCGTCGTTGTTTTGTGGAAAATATTTCACAGGTGTATATAAATCCTTTTTAACATACGCTTTGGGCACATTGGTTGTAGGAGCTGCTCTCGGAATTCTAGTGGGCTTTGTTACTTATGCCATATCCAAAAGACTGTCTCATAAAAGTACTTGGACTGGAAAAAGTAGAGGAGGGATATTTGGTAACTGGTTCTTGAATCAGGTATTGAAAATCTTTGGTTTAAGAGCTGGCTATTTTTGTCTGTTTTTTATAGTCCCATATTTTTATTTTTTTGC
>JAPLFT010000188.1 GCA_026390535.1 Pseudomonadota bacterium | reverse complement strand
CTAAGTTCTTTATGGGTGCTGCCGTAAATCCCGCGGCATCCAATGTGGAAATACATATATGGAGAATGAAAGAAAAGATCAGACACGGCGCCAGATTTTTTCAGACACAGGTTATATTTGATAAGGAAATACTCAAAAATTTTATGGAATCCGTAAAAGATTTTAATACAAAAATAATAGCAGGGGTGATACTTGTTAAAAGCGCGAAGATGGCAAAGTATCTTAATGAAAATGTACCGGGTCTTGTTATTCCGGAATGGGTGACCAAAGAACTGGAATCAACACCGATGGAAAAACAGGCCGAGGCCGGAATCAGAATATGCGCTCAGCTGATAAATGAATTTTTGCCCATAGCTGACGGTGTACATGTAATGGCTATACATGAAGAGTACAGATTGCCTGAAATATTCAGACATGTAAATATCTAAAGAGGAGAAAAGAAATGAGTACCAGAAAAACTTCGATTTACGACAGCCACGTCAAACACGGTGGCAAAGTCGTTGAATTTGCGGGATGGTATCTTCCTGTAGAATTCAGCGGTCTTATTAACGAGCACAATTCTGTAAGGAACAACGCGGGTATTTTTGATGTTAGCCACATGGGTGAAGTGACTGTAAAGGGTGAAAAGGCTACGGAATATGTTCAGCATATAATAGCCAATGATGTTAAAAAACTTTACGACGGCAAAGTCCTATATACGCCGATGTGCTATCCTCACGGTGGGATAGTGGATGATCTTCTTGTTTACAGGGTTAATAAGAATGAGTATCTGCTGGTGATCAATGCCGCAAACACGGAGAAGGACTATAACTGGTTTGTTTCCAACAATAAATTCGGTGTTGAGATCAAGAATGTCAGCGATCAATATTTTCAATTGGCAGTTCAGGGTCCTAACGCAAAAACAATTATGGAAAAATGTTTTAAAACGGATCTTTCCGATATTAAATTCTTCCATTTCAAGAAAATGCCACTCAATGGTATTCCCTGCATAGTCTCAAGAACAGGTTATACAGGGGAGAACGGTTTTGAGATATATGGTCTATGGAACGATGGCGCAAAACTCTTTGATGCTCTTATTGCTGCCGGTGTCGTACCTTGCGGACTTGGCTGCAGAGATACACTTCGTCTGGAAGCTGCCTTAATGCTGTACGGTAACGACATAAACCAGGAGACTACTCCTCTTGAAGCTGGAATAGACATCTTCGTAAAACTTGACAGCGATGATTTTATAGGTAAGAGCGCTCTTATAAAACAAAAACAGGAAGGATTAAAAAGGAGACTTATAGGATTTACGCTTGAAGGCAGGGGAATTCCAAGACACGATTATCTGGTTGTGGATGCTAAAGACAATACTATTGGCGTTGTAACAAGCGGAACCCTTTCTCCGTCATTGGGCATACCTATAGGTCTTGCATATGTTCAGACCAGTAGATTGAACGACGGCTCACCGCTGTATGTACAGATAAGAAAGAATAAGATAATGATGAAACAAATGAAACTGCCGTTTTTAAAGAAATATTAAATAAAACATATATGGAGGCTACGATGAACGTAAAAGCAAATCTTTATTACACTAAGGATCATGAATGGGCGGAGTTTAACGGCGATGTTGCAACTGTAGGTATAAGTGATCATGCGCAGGGACAACTTGGAGACATAGTATTTGTTGAACTTCCGGAAACAGGTAACACGGTAAAGGCAGGAGATGCTCTTGGCGTTGTAGAAAGTACAAAGGCGGTCTCTGATTTCTATTCACCGGTAGATGGTGCTATCATAGAGGTTAACAGTGCGCTTACAGATTCACCGGAAAAATTAAACCAGGATCCATATTCAGCCGGCTGGCTTGTAAAAATAAAATTCACAAAAAAATCTCCCGAGCTTATGGATGCAAAGACTTATGAAAATTACCTGAAAGAGGAGCATAAATAATCATGCCGTATATACCGCATACCAAAGACGACATAAAGGCCATGCTGCAAAAAATTGGCAAAGGGAGCGTAGAGGATCTATTTAACTCTATACCCGCAAAATATCGTCTTAAAAAAGGTGCCCTCAATTTAAAAGAGGGACTTTCCGAATATGAAGCAAGACAAAAGGTGGAAAAACTTGCCGCAGATAATGTTACTT
>JAPLFT010000243.1 GCA_026390535.1 Pseudomonadota bacterium | reverse complement strand
ACCTATTAAACATGCTTCTTTGTAGTGCATATTTATAGCAAAAAATATTCCTGCTACTAAAATGTTTTGAGGATGCGGCATGCCTAAGTTTATTTTATAGATAAATTCTCTTATTGTTTTAAAACCTAAAGAAATAGAGGTTATATTAATCTTCAATAGTTTAATGTTTTTGTTCATCAATGCCACTTTTTCAGCAAAAGCGATCTTTTTAGGATATGCAGGAACAATAAGATACATCTCCCAGTCAACTTTTGATATAAGATCGGAATATATAGATTCTCGCGTTATTTCAACTTCAGGTTCTACAGAGTCCAACCAATATGTTGGATCTATCATCAGATAATAACGCGGTCTAATTTTTAAGAATAAATCCGTGGTAACAAAAGAATTGACACATATTGTGTCAAATTTTTCAATATCCGCGTCTATTTTTTTTAATGCTTCCATAATTGATGTACCATTCATAATTATTAGGACTTTATCGTGTTTTCTTTTCGTCTTAAGACTAAAAGAGAACCTAGAACATTTAACAATTCTAAAGAGTTCTAGAATGGTATAAAAAACTTTTATCCCAAATATTTTCATATATGATCCTTTTTTCCCTTCATATTAAATCAATCGCCATGGTTGTTATCTTCTGCTTGTAATTAAAATAATACAACATAACGAAAAAATACATCTCCGGAGAAAAATAGTGTCCTTCTCTTAATAATTTAAGTATAAAATATACGACAATAGCTCTACTAATAATATCTTTTTTAATAAAAAATTTAAATATGAAAATCATAGTAAACAAAAAACCTAAAATTCCCAGTTCAGATAAAATTCTTATGAGTAAAGAATTAGCATCTCTAGCATTCAGTCCAATCTTGCTAATATATTCTGTACTAGATCTCAATCCAGGTAAAAAATGAATGTTATTAAAATATGAAACAACATGTGAACCCAGACCACCGCCTAAGAAAGGATCGTTTGATAAACTTGTTTTTGCAATAAACAGATTGGAAAATAAAGCAAAAGTGCTAATGTTTTCACCCTTTAGTTCATAGACTTTGAATGCAGAGACAGAATCATCCAGCCTCATTTTAAACTCTGGACTTAGATTATAAAATAAAAGGAAGAAAACAAGAATCGTGGTGAAAACAATAAAAGCACTTCTAATGTTTATTTTCTTTATTACTAAAAAGAAAGAACACAATATGCCAATATAGCCAACACTAGAATTACTCAAAACAATCGCCGTTAGAATTATAACTAAATATACATTTATTCTTTTATTTTCAATCGTTCTAACCAAGTAATAATAGAATGCCGGCATTACCAATGTTGCAAAATGTGCAGGTTCCATCATTACGCTCTTAAGTCTATACCAATCATTACCTAATATAATACGCCCGTAAATAAAGTCAAAAAAACCATATATACAAACATAGAATGATGCTTTGGCATAAATTTTAAAAATAGTTTCTGCATTTATCTTTTGAACTTTAAAAAAGGCATAATAATAAAGAGAAATTATACTAATACCAATAAATTGAGCAAAAAAATTGTAAAAAGAGGTGGTTTCTCTCAGCAGACCCCAAAGACCACTCATAAAAAGTAATGACAGTATAAATATATGATCTCGGTTTATTTTAATATTATAAAAAGCTAATAAAATCATACTGTTTACTATTATGATAAGATAGAAAAATTTTAAATCAATGTAGTACCTTACAA
>JAPLFT010000020.1 GCA_026390535.1 Pseudomonadota bacterium | reverse complement strand
ACATATCAACAAGCTCTCTTTCATAAAGGGCGGCACCTGGAAAATACTCGGTTATGGTCTTTATCACAGGATTGCTTTTTGGCGCGTATGTTTTTAAGTCCAGAACTACTCCGTCAAAATTAGCCAGGTGATAGATGAAAGCAAGATTTTCCCCTTCGTCCAAGCCCGTTATCATACACATAACATTGAAGTTAATATCTTTTACTGCATAATGAAAAACGTCTCTGAAATTATTAAGATCAACCTCGGCAAAGATCCTTCTGGCTCTTTTAACCCTGATCTTACCCTCCAGAAACTTGAACTTAGAGAGCATTTTATTCTGTATATTTTCCTCTCTGTTTAGGTTTACTTCCGTCATCTCGTTACCTCCTTTTCCTCGGTAGCCTCAAGACTCTGCAGGAGTTTAACAACACCGTCGATTATTGCCTCCGGTCTTGCCGGGCAACCGGGTATGTACGCATTTACCGGTATAGCCACATCTATTCCGCCCTTGATGCTGTAACAGTCATGGAATACACCGCCTGAAGATGCACAGGTTCCTACAGCGACTACAAATTTAGGCTCAGGCATTTGCTCATAGATTCTTTTAAGTCTTTTTTCTATCTGCATTGTTACGGGACCCGAACATAAAAGGACGTCCGCATGTCTTGGTGTTCCTTTCAACAACGCACCGAATCTTTCTATATCAAAAAGCGGTGTAAGTGCAGCGACTATCTCTATGTCGCAGGCGTTACATGCTCCTGTATTAAAATGTATGACCCATGGAGATTTTGTTCTGGCCCATGTTATGATTTTGTCTGTAATTTTCACTTTCTGATTACCTCCTGAACAGTATCAAAAGACCGACTATCGCAGATAACACATAAATTCCGGCTATAACATTGGATACGAAGTCAACCGGAACAGTTGCTACAACCAATACAACGACGTGCATTATCGTAAAGAAAAACGCAAAAGGGAAAAATTGTCTGTAGTCCGGCTGAATGTGGTGCTCACATCCGGCCTCACCGCAAGCGTACGCTTTGTTCTTACCTTCTGAGGGTTTTCCCTGGGCGGCAAATTTTTTCATCATACGCGCCTGGAATATAACGACACCCAAAACTATCAAAAATGCAATCGGTGGTAATATCAAATAATTCATGTGCTTCACCTATCCTTTTAGATTTCTCATCTTCGTAATATTCAAAGATCCAATTTGCTTAAACACACCAAATACTATTCCGGCAGCTACAGATATAACGACCACTTCCACCACTATCAATGTTATTACCATCGACTGTGCAAGAGCAATTCGGTTACTTACATAACCGGCGGCAATTATCAGTAGAGTCACTGCCTTGGTTAAAATTTCCAATCCTATAAGAGCACGTATAAAATTTTTCGTGACCATTATACAATAAAAGCCACAGACCCCTAAAATAATCGTAAAAATGCCAAAAATCAGAAATAAGTTAGCGTTATCGTTAATCATTTTTCTTTCTCTCCTTAAAAAGTACAACGACCCCAAAAACTCCCGCCAATAGTATAATTATTTGACCTAATACGTCAGTCTGTCTTACTTTCCACATAACATTCCTTACATCATTTTCAATGGCCGGAGTTAGTGGTTTCAAATCCGGGGCTGTAAGCATAAGCGCGCAGCCAAGACCTATCAGGATTATTATCACCGGCATATACCAGTATCTCTTTATTCTGTCTTTTGTCTGTTTTTTAAATTCTGTCCTCGTAATAGGTTTTGTTAAACTCATCGTACTTATAAATACGACGGTAATAAGACCGGCACATACGGAAAGTTCAAATACACCGGCCAATGGGGAATTAAGAGTAAAGATGATGATAGAAAGGATAACACTGGTAAGTGCCAATCCGACGGCAGACATCATAAGGCTTCTTGTCATTACCGTCCATACTGCCGCCAAAACCAACAGCGTTAATAAAATTAAAGTTAAAATCACGTTACACCCTCTTCCTTTGTACGATCAGAAAACACTGCTGACCGGTACAATGATTGTATTTATAAAGTACGGGAAAAATATGCCCACACCTAAAGTTATAGCCGCCAGGATAATAGCCGGGATAATAATACTTGCTCCAGCTTCTTTTATATCCTTAAAATTAACATTGATCTTTCCAAAGAACACTCGTCTTTGCATATATAGGAAGTACGCCAATGTTATCAAACTGCCTATGATGGCGAGTCCTGCAAACCAATAATAACCTGCCTTCCATAGAGCTATCACGATAATAAGTTTGCTCCAGAAACCGGAAAGCGGCGGTATCCCCGCTGTGGATAAAAATGCCACAACAGAGGTCCAACCCGTTACAGGCATCACATTTGACAATCCGCTCATAGAATCCATATCACGCGTGCCTGTCTGTTTTTCTACAGCGGCGGAATTTATGAAGAGCTGGGTCTTGAATATCGAATGGTTAAAAAGGTGGAACACAGCTCCGGCAACACCCAAGGCAGTACCGGTGCCGAGACTCAATATTATATATCCGACCTGGCTGATACTAGAATATGCCAGCATTCTTTTGAAATCATTCTGCCCAAGGGCGGCAAGTGCCCCGACAAATATGGAGATAAGCCCGACTATCATAAGGATCATTTTTATAGTTTCACTAAAACCAAATACCTCGCTTACGATCCGTATCATGGTATATATGCCGGTTGTCTTTGTTACAATGCCTGCGATAAAAGCTGACACACTGGCAGGTGCCGATGTGTATGCATCCGGCAACCATCCATGAAAAGGAACAAGCCCCCCCTTTATTAAAAGTCCGACGACAAAAAGGGCTATAGCAGTCAGAACAAGAGGACTATTCATTCCCTGTACGGCGTCCCTTACCATCACAAAAGAAGTGTTTCCTGCATACATTAATAGTATTGCTATGGAAGAAAGCATCATTACAGTGGCAACAGCGGAAAGGACCAGATATTTAAAGGAACCTTCCATAGAAAATTTATCTTCCTGATACGCAATGAGTATAAAAGCTGAGACTGCCGTTATTTCAAGGAACACATACATAGAAAAAAGATCCCTGACCATAACGATCCCGTTCATCCCTATTATTGACAGCAATATAAGGTTGTAAAAGTTGAATTTCTTTTTTGGACAGCAAATAGTTCCGTTCCCCACAAGGATAGAGCAAAAAGCCACTATACCTATAGAGAGAAGCAGTACACTGCTCAATCCGTCTATCTCCAGGTTAAATACATTAACCAGATTCAACGAATCAAAACCGACCTTAAAGATTATCATGGCTACCTGCCATGCAGATACTGCGAGGCTGAGCCATATAGCAAGTTTTGTCATAGCATTCTTGAATCCGATATTCAAAAGAATTATGGAAGCAAGAGGTATTAGAATTAGTAATAGAGCCACGTCGTTCCTCCCTATCTAACGGTTCTTAATATCCAAATAACCAATATGATCATTCCACCCAAAGACCAGGCGATATACATAGAAAAATTCCCGGTATGTGCTTTTTTGATACCGTTTGTGGCTACCTGGGTAGCTCTTACAGAGAGATGGTTATAGATCCAATCTATCCCTCTATCGACTGAAAAAGAGGCCTTTGAAAAGATCCTGACGAACTTTAATCCAAGTTCATACGGGTCAAAATATCTTTTCTCCGCCATATTATAAATATTGGCCAATACCGGTGCATGATGAATGTGATCAACAGCCTTGATGCCGGCGCCGAATTTTTTAACTCCATATTTATGATTAAGATACGCAAGTACAAGAACAAGTATTGTTATAATGACCAGTGTAAAGTTGGCAGGCATACCGCTAAAACTATGTCCATTCGCAGCAGCGCCGATTATAGGCATAAAATATGCATTGAGGGGATATGCATTATAAACACCAAAGAATATACAAAGGACCGCAAGTACTATCATTGGAACAAGCATTGTAAGAGGCACGTCTTTTTTTACATTATGAGTGCTTTCTCCCGGTGTTCCAAAATAAGCGGCGTGTCCAAGTTTTAAGAATGATGCCGCGGTAAAGAACGACCCCACAACCGCCGCAAGATAGAATATCATGCCGCTTTCCAAAGCACCGTCGTAAATAAGTTCCTTGGAGAAGAATCCGTTAAAGAACGGAGTACCGGAGATTGATAATGCTGCAATCACAAAACAGATGAATGTTACAGGCATCTTTGATGCAAGACCGCCGAGTTTATAAAGATCAGTGGTCCCCGTCTGTTTTTCTACGGCACCTGCCGTCTGAAATAAACAATCCTTATATATGGCATTATTCAACATGTGGAAAAGCCCTCCAATTATTCCTATTGGAAGAGCCGTCCCGATTCCCAGTATCATATAACCGACCTGGCTGATCGCGTGATATGAAAGAAGTTTTTTATAATCTTTTTGAACTAGCGCCATCATAACGGCGGCCAATATCGTTATAGCACCGATTATCATAAGCATCGTGCTCAATCCTGATCCCGGACTTAATGTAAAGATATTAAGACATATCCTTGCAAGAAAATATATACCGACTAATTTTTCAAAAGACCCAGGGCCGAATGCCATGAATGGAAGTGGAGCATCTGTTGCCGCGTCCGGTATCCATGTATGGAATGGCATTGAACCTGCCTTTGATATAGCGCCTATAATTAAAAGTATAAATGCAAGGCTCGCAAGTCCACCCGTCTGAAGTGATATCTGTGATATTGTGAAAGTGCCCGCAAGATATCCTGTGATAGCGATACCCGCCATCATCAGAAGATCAGTTGTACCGTTGATAATAAAAGCCTTTACCGCTGTATGTATGGACTCTTTTTTCCCGCCGATGGCTATAAAGCCGAACATGGTCAGAAGCATTCCTTCCCAGAAGAAGAGCATTAGAATCAGATTGTCTGAAAGAACAACGCCGTTGATCTGAGCAAGTATTAAAAGAAGATACGCATAGAATTGAGAAACATGTTCCTTATCCTTCATGAACGAAGTCGAGTAAATTGCTATAAGAAGAGCAAAGAACGCAGTCGCAAGTAGTGTAAATCCGCTAAAACCATAGAGCCTGAAGGAAAATTCCATTCCCCATGCCCCGCCCCATGGAAAAACAAGAGTCATATCCTTTTTGAACAGATACCACGCTATTATTGCGTTAAACACTGCCACCAACACCGCAAAGATTTCTCTCATCGGCCATTTTTTGGGGATGAGAAAAATAGCTAGTGCGGCAAGCGCAGGAATGATTACAGGTAGTAATAATGTGTTCATCTGACGACTCCCATGATCTGCTGGACTGTGGTCATTACGACCTCAGCAGGATAGTTTATAAATATACCGCCAAGAATTGAGAGTACTGCAAGTGTAGCTACGCTTATAAGCATGACCGGAGTCCCTTCCTTTTCCGGATGTTCAACCTTGCTGTGTCCCATAAATATAAGGATAAATAATCTGAACAGATATATTATTGTAAGGACTGCGCCAAACAGGAATACAAAAGATATTGTAGTCTGACCACTTTTAAAAGCTCCGTTGATAACCAAGTACTTTGCAAAGAATCCGCCAAGAGGCGGTATGCCCATAACAGAGAATGCGCATATCAGGAATGATATCGCTGTAACAGGCATTGTCTTAATGAGCCCGCCCATCTTTGTTATGTCCTTTGTATGTGTTGCCTGTTCAATAATACCGGCACACAGGAAGAGGGCAGCTTTAGAAAGTCCATGCATCAATATATATAGAAGACCTCCGGCCAGAGCAACATCGTTGCCTATTGAAAGTCCCAAAAATATGAAACCTATCTGACTGACGGTCGAATAAGCGATTATCCTCTTCATATCCGTATCTATAAGCGCGGCACCTGCGGAAACCAGAGCACTCACCGCGGCTATTATAGGAATAATAGTGTGCCACATTTCATCAAGAGGTATGGTCACAACAAATAATCTTGCGAACACATAAACACCGATCTTAACAAGCACAGCGGCATGTAGTAGCGCAGTAACAGGAGATGGAGCGACACCGGCGTCAGGCAACCACGTGTGCAGAGGAAGTGTTGCCGATTTTGAGAGTATCCCAAACATTATGAACAAGACCGCCAGATTAGAAACATGAGATTTGGAAATTACACCAAGATCAAAAGATCCTGCAGTCCCGTATATATTAAGAAAACCTATGAGCATCATCAAGGCTCCAAATACGGTCACAAGAAAAGCCTTGTCTGCCCTAAGAACATAAGTTCTTTCTCTAAAAAATCCTATTAATCTCCAGCACGCCAGTGCTGTTATTTCCCAAAATACATAAATGGATATGAGGTTTCTGGAATATACTATTCCCATCATTGAACCGAGGAATAGAACAACCATAAAATAATATTCGTTCCTGTGTTCATAGTGGCTGATATAACCAAAAGAATAGAGAACAATTATTGCTCCTACAAGCGATGAAACAATGGCCATAAATACGGCCAGGCTGTCCGCATAAAAATAGTTCATGTTAACGGCTTGGACATATAGGGCAGAGATGGTTTCTCCTCTCATAACCGTCGGAAGCAAAAGAAATGAACATATAAGAGAAACTAAAACAAAAATAAGTGCACAAAGATTTCTGGTTGTCTCACTGATTTTTCCAATTAACGGAAGCAAAAAAGAACCAAGAACCGGGACAAAAACAGTGAGAAGGATCAACGTCTCGTTTTTCATTTATAACTCCTCCGAGTTAGAGAGTTATAACAAAGTCCTTGATTTTACAAATATAAAAAACCAAAATTGATGCGAGCTCAAAAATAGTGCATCTTGGACTTATGTGTGTCAAAAAACCCAATAGCTCTAATTACTTGAGATTGTTTTGGATTAAGAAATCTTCATCATTTATAACGGTTCCGTAGTCGCCCACAAAAATGGCCCTATTATCCTCGGAAAGGACAAGAACTCTGTAAAAAAGCTCCCTAATATCTTCAAAATCGTGCGTCGCACATATGATCGTTTTACCGGTTTTGTTTATTTCCAATATAAAATTTTTGAGAAATCTTTTAGTTTTAGGATCAAGCCCGCTAAGGGGTTCATCAAAAACCAGGATTTCGGGATTTAAGGCAATTACAGAGGCAATGGCTACTTTTTTCTTTTCACCCTCGCTTAAATTATAAGGAGCCCGGGTTTTTAAGTGTTCTATGCCCAGGAGTTTAAGACAATCCAAGACCCTGTAGTCCACTTCTCTTGCACCCATCCCCATCTGAATCGGGCCAAAAGCAATTTCTTCATACACGCTGGGACAGAACAATTGTGTATCGGAATTCTGGAAAACAAAACCAATCGACTTATGAAATGATTTTGAAAAATAGGGATCTTTTAGTTTATCTTCTGTGATCTTTATATCTTTGAAAATATATTCTCCATCCGTCGGCAAAATTATTCCGTTTATTATTTTAAGAAGTGTCGATTTACCGCTGCCATTTGGTCCAATTATGGCAATTGAATCGCCGGCAGATATCGTCAGGCTGATATTTTTTAGCGCTTTATTTGCTTTATATTTAGTTATTACCGCAATATTTATTAAAGCATAAAGATAATCAAACAGATGTAATCCGTATATAGATCTGTTTGATTTGTACTTTCCGCTAAATCCTCTGCATAGCATGGACGCATAAACATCTTCCGAAAATCTCTTTGATTTCATGAACAAAAAACCGAGGATATTATACATTGATTTTATCTTGTTCCGGTTTTTACCGACGGATTTTGTTTTCAACGAATATAACATATTAACGGCCATTTCTCCTATTATAACTATATGCCTGATCGTTATATCCATGATCAATATAAAAAAATCCGGGGTCCGGAAAATTTTTACTGCCCCGGTTATATCCTGATTTTTTGTAGTGTACGCAAAAATATTAATTATAATTACCGTTGATAACACCTTCGTACATATAATAACGGCATTAGCTACATTACCCATTAAGGCGGATGGCAATAAAATAATAAAACTAAATAAAACCGTAAAAAAAGAGATGGCCATGATTTTTTTTATGTCCGATATATTTATTAGTGCCAGACTAAGAACAACATAGGCAAAAACAGAGGAGATCGATAAAAAATCCCTTAAAAAAGACAGTGTCAAGATCAATAAAATTGTTGTTATAAACTTTAGAATAGAATTAAGACTATAAAAAAAGGATTTACTTTCCCGGTTCTCTTTTCTTATTCCGGTTAGTTTGGAAATAATAGAGAGAGCGCTTTGGTCTATAAAAAAATCTTTGTCTTTTTGAGGCTGATAATCATCTGTTTTTAAAAGCCAGTTGTACATCATTTCTGAATATATGACGCAACGAATTTAAAAGATATAAGTATGATCGATAATCCTAATATTGCACAGATGACATAAGCCACCGTCTGATTGCCGATTGAAGGCAGAACATAGCCCGGCATTATTGAATTAAAAGAAAAACCTTTTGCCACACCGGAGGGGATATATCCCAGCATTTTTTTTAGTTCCTGATTACCCCATTCCCCCCATGCGGTTCCTGAAGCGAGAAGACCAAGCGGAGAAAGAATAGCCATCAATATAAGCATGGCATAAACAGGTTTAAGTCTGTTCGGTTTATTACCGTAGATAATCTCTGGGCTCAGTTTATTTATGTAAGAATAAACACCCATAGCAACAATAGCTTCAATAAGACCTGTAATCAGAAGATGCGGTATCATCATGGCCGGTATTGAAATACTAAGAGGGTACGGAGCATACAATGGAAGTCCCGATGCATCTTTAAATAAAAGAGGCTGAATACCAAATTGGATCGCGGCTATAAAAGCGGCAATATTTATGGAAACATATGAAGCTATAAAAATAGACGCTAAATTTCCCTTTCGGCTGTTTCCGTTCAGATTTTTCAACAGCCTGTAAATGTAATATCCGCTAAACGGCATCACGAATGCCATGTTAAAACTATTAACACCAAACGTTAGTATTCCTCCATCTCCAAAAAACACAGCCTGAACAAAAAGCGCTATGGTCATGGATATGCATGCTGCAAATGGTCCTATCAATATTGCAATAAGGGTTGCCCCTACCGCATGACCGGTAGTTCCGCCGGGTAAAGGAATATTTAACATCATTAATAAAAAAGAAAACGCAGAGAAAATACCCAAAACAGGAAGTTTTTGAGGAGATAATTCTTTCTTTATTTTTTTAATTGCAATAGTCCATATAGGAAGCATGGCGGATCCAAAAATTGCACAAGTAGAAGGACTCAGATAATTATCGGGGATGTGCATAAAAAGTAACCTTTCTTAAGAATAGGACTAATTCCCGGCAGAAATAGCTTCAACGGGGCAAACGCCTATACAGTTTCCGCAATCTACACATTTTCCGCCGTCTATCTTGAATGTGCTTCCGTCCGGATCTATAGCAGATACGGGGCACTCAGGCTGACAAGCCCCACAGTTTACACATTTTTGCTTATCTATTACATGAGCCATTTGGAATTCCTCCTTTGAAATAATATGCCAAAACATGCATAAAAAAGCATAATATCAGGTAGCGGTCAAATACTTTATTTTGACTCAAGAATCAGCTTGTCTATACCCTTTTTCTTCCCTATGGATATCAGTATGTCCCCATCTTCAATTAACGTAGTGGATTCAGGAGGAAAAGAAATCGTTCCGTTCTTCTTTTTTAAACCAACGATGATCACGCCATATTTGCTTATCTTTGATTCAGCAATACTTTTGCCCTGTAATGAAGAATTTGATCCTATTATTAATTCTGCCATCTGAAATTCAAAATTATTATTACCGCTTGTTATTTCATGAAAATCCTCAATTGTTGGGTTAAGAACAGATCGAACTATTTTTGTTCCACTTATTGCAAAAGGAGAGATAACCTTGTTTGCACCAACCTGCATAAACTTACTTCTGTTTTCCTCTTCATTTATCTTGGCTATTATATTTATCTTAGAATTTAAGCATCTGGCCGTTATCGTTATAAAAAGATTTCCGGCGTCATCTATTACAGGAATTATGCTACTCGCTCTTTCTATACCGGCTTTAATCAGGGCGTCGTTATTCTTTGCGTCTCCCTTAACATACATATAGCCTGCCTCATTAAGCTCGTCACAAATTTTTTCATCCTTTTCAATCACGATAAATGGATGATTTTTTGCGGAAAAATCTTTGGCAATTATTTTACCCATTTTGCCATACCCGCATATAATAGAGTGAGATTTCATGTTTTTAAGTTTTTTCTCCACTTTTTTCCTCCCGAATAATTGCTCTAATTCTCCCTCGATTATTACTTTGGAAAGCATTGCGACCGTAAAAGCCAGTATAAAAAATCCTGAACCCAAAAGAAAAACGGTAAAAACTTGTCCCTCTTTATTTAGATGCTGTGCATCTATGAATCCGGTTGTCGTCAAAGTTACGACGGTCATGTATAGAGAAGTTACAAAATTCCATTTTTCTATATAAATATATCCTATGATTCCAAGTATAACCAAAATTACGGCCGGAATAAAAATATAGATCAGTCTTTTCATTTTAAAAATTCATCCTTTATGTTATATAGAGCGCTATCATGATTCTAAAACACGGAGACGGAACTGTCACTTTTATATTTGATCAAAATTCATCTTCCCCTGTGTATCTTACCGGGGATTTCAATAATTGGAGTACACAGATAGATCCTATGCAGCTTGTTGATAACAAGTGGCAGATAACTATAAGACTAAAGCCAGGCGCATATCAGTTCAAATACTTCACCATAGATAACGGACAGATGAACTGGTATAATGACTGGAGATCCGATGCATACGTGAAGAGCCCCTTTGGCGGAGAAAACTCCGTAGTCATCATAGATTAATCATTCTTTCTGCTCCCTCTTAATAATCTAATAAAAATTAAAGAGCTATTTAGTTGGGACACACGGAGCTTTTTGGGTGCCTGTTCTTAGTTTATACGAACGTTAAAAAATCCGTCAGCAAGCTGTTACAGCAGCGGCCACGGATTTTAGTGAGTAGAAACTTAGAACGGGCAAAAAGCGAGTAGGACCAGTTAAGTAGATATTTAATTTTTATTAGATTATTAAGAGGGAGCATCATTCCATTTCTATAAAATTAAGGACGACCTCGGGCTTATTGTCATAGGATCTTCTGAACTCTCTTTTAACCAGGTTCCTTATCTCCTGAATGTCTTTTGCTATATGTTCTGTTTTTGACCTTTTCTTGCAGAACGCGAAGAGTTTGTTCTCTATATCAGTAAGAACATCCTCTACCTTGGCACTCCTCGACAACCCATAGGGAAGAAGCTGTGGTTTGGAAACAAGCTGCCCCATTCTGTCTACTACAAGACTTGCAATTATAAGGCCCATCTCTGCTGCAATCTCTCTCTCTTTTATGATTACATCATCTATAGGTTCACCCGTTACGGAATCTATATAGTATCTGCTGAATTTATGATGGTTTTTTATTTTTGCCCTGTCACCATCGTAATTGAATTCATCGCCGTTTTTTAGGACAAAACAGTTTTGTTCCGGTACTCCCTCTTCTACCGCCAACCCGATATGATACTTCAGGTGAATATGTTCCCCGTGCATAGGTATAAAATATTTTGGTCTTATATTATGCAAGACCTCCCTAAGTTCTTTTCTGTTGGCGTGGCCGGAACAATGTACACCGTAATCATCCGAATAAACTATTTCTGCTCCTTTTTCTGAGAGCCGGTTTATAGTATCCATTATGACTTTTTCATTCCCCGGTATCTGGCTTGAGGAAAAAATGACCAGATCGTCTTTGTTTACCTTAAGATTGTGCGTTCCGTGAGAAAGCCTGACTATAGAAGAATATTTCTCCGCCTGACTGCCTGTGCATATTAAAACTATTTTTTCCTCTGCGGTTTTTGATATTTCGCTGTCGGGCCTTATGCAACCGTTATCTGGCTCCATGTACCCCAAGGATTTTGCTATACCAAGATGTATCTTTAAATTGGTCCCACTTATAAAAAGATTCTTCCCGTATTTTTTACTGAGTTTTATTATCTGGTTTATCCTTGAGATATTAGAGGAAAAAAGCGTTACTATTATTTTTTTCTTGGCTCTCTTAAAATATGAATCAAGACTGGAAAGGACATCTTCTTCAGAAAGAGCGTCAGCCGCTTCATGAGCATTAGTGCTGTCGCTAAGTAATATATCTACGCTGGTCTCATTTTTTATTTCTCTTATCCTGTTTAGGAAGGATTGTTTATTTTTGCCTGAAAGTCTAAAATCAGCCACATAAAATATATTCCCTTCCGGTGTCCTTATAAACAGTGCACTGGAGTCGGGGATACTGTGATCCACCTCGATATATTCGATCTCAAAGTTACCGGTTTTGATCTTGTCGCCAAACTTAACTACTTTTATGTCTATTTTAAAATCTTTGCCTAACACACTCCTGCACCTTGCTTTTATTACCTCTGACGCATACGCCGTAGCGTATATCTTGGGCTTACAATGTTGTATAAGATACGGAATACCGCCTACATGATCTTCATGTCCATGTGTTATAAAAAGTGTTCTGGCGTTTTTAAAGGTATCGCAGAATTCCTTGTAATCTGCAACAACAGTATCAACTCCCAGGTGTTGAAAAGGGGGGAAAAGGACGCCGCAATCTACTACGATGGAACTTCCGCCGCTGTTAATAAGAATCATGTTCATCCCTATTTCGCCTATCCCTCCAATAGGAATGATTTTCACTTTTAATTCTCCTTAATATTTTGTAGTGAGTCCCATCAGAACAACAAATCTTTTGTAACTGGCTGAAGGATCCGGACCGGTATATAGACCAAAATTATTATAGGCATCGGAATTTACCCATTCTGCCAACACAGTTGTAATAAAAGAAATATTTTCATTACCCATTTTACTTATCGTGACAAGAGGAACAGCAAACTCCGTTATAAATCCAAGCCTGTGATCTATTCTTCTTGGATAAGCTCTGTAGTATCTGTATATATACTGAGCAGTAAACAGATTAGTTATAGAGTCAAACCACACGGATTTGGATTCTACCGATAATTTGTTATCCACATAGAAATTTGAATATGTGGAATCATAGGCCATCCTTTCATATTCAACCTTTATGGAATGGATGGACGATATAATATCCGTTATGTTCAGCGTAACTACCGGTTCATTAAAATCCGTTCCAAACTGGTAATCAAGCCATAAAAAACCAAATTTAAGCTTCATCATTATGTCTGAACTTATTTTACCATTCAAACCCGTATATATTTCATTATAGACGGAATTCGTATTTCCATACGGTTGAGCATTGCGCCCCTGAGTGTATGTTGAATAACCAGATTTTATTCCAAAGATCAGGGCTGTTTCCGGAAAGAAATAATACTTCCCGCCCATTGATATATATTTTTTCCTGTTGTCAAAATTCTGAACGGAGGCAAGTTCATAGGCCTTGCTTGTTGCCTCAAACCCCGAAGAAAATCCCCAGGCACTTAGAGGAGCCCGATAATCCATAACTAATTTTAAAGTTGGTGAACCCCATCTGTATCTTGATTCCGTATCCAAGAGTATCGGATCGCTGTTTTTTGTGTAATCGGCGTAAAAATCAATCCTGGTGGATTCATAGGGTCTTGCTTCAAGTTCTCCTGCAGTATTCCAGCCTAGAGACGACTGATTGGTGTTTTTGAAATATTTATCATAATCCGCCCAACCACCGACTTTAAGGGTAATTTCCTTGGTATCATAAATAAAAGCAAGTTTTGGATATACTTTGACCAGATAATCAAAGCCCAGGGATTCATCCCGATAAAGAGGATTACTGTCAAATCCGCCGGTCAGGGATATAGAATCTTCTACCGAAAACTTAGCTTCAGCAGCATTAGGCAAAAGTAGAATCAAAAACAAAAAGAGCTGCATCATTAACCTCATCTGAAAGGAGCTCTGGCAGCAGGATAATCTTCCGGAATCTCAATATCGGCCTTTATTACGTCTATTTTTGTATCTATACGATTGCTGATCATCTCATTTTTAAAATCCTTATTTTTAGCGGATATTCTAAATTTACATTCTTCTATCCTAAGTGTTTTATCGGCAAATATTTTATTCAAATATCTCATTCTGTCGAGGATTTGTATCGTGTTTAGTTTCACTTCGTTATATTTTACATCTTTAACCTGTTCTAAAACCATATTATAAACGTAATCTACCGTTCTAAGAACTGAAACGTCTTGTCTTATACATAATTCTTTCTCAGTTAATCCATGTTTTACGGTTACACCCAAATCATCCTCTGTATTTTTAAGAACAGCCTTATTTTTCAATATTTTATTTTCTTCTCGCACTATCTCCTGTGAAAGTATATCAAGAAAGGCTCTGTCATTTTTTAGTTCTTCGTATCGCTCAGGGGTTAATTTGGTAATTTTATCCGAACTACTACCAAAACAGGCGGCAAAGATCATGGTATAAACAATCAATAACATAAATCAATCCTCAGTTCTGCGCCGTAAAATTCATCGGATAACTGACCGTAACTTCTCCACCTTTAGGGCTAGGAAATTTTATCCTAGAGAAAACCCTGTATATACAAGAGGTAAGACTTGTGTCTCTTGCTGCCGCCCCTAAAAAACTAACGGTATTCTTGTCCGTCATACCGTTCATTAATATAGTAAATCTTACCTTTAATTCCCCTTTGAGTCGAGGATTTCCTTGTAAAGCCTTGTTATAGCAATACTGGAATGCACCTATGTATTGTGCAAGCGTTTTTGCAATTACACTCGGATTCATCGAGCCGGAACCACCTATGTCTTTGCTTCCTATGTCTCCCAGTATATTGCTGGCAGCCGCACTTTGAGGACCAAAAGCTATTAAGCCAGAGCCTGTAGTAGCTTTAAGTGATCCTATTTCTATCCCGGTTGCGTCCCCCGAGCCTCTCTTCATCTTGGCTTCTTTTATTGAAGTTCCCGCATATAAACCTGAAACACCTTTAAGCGCCTTATCCAGTTTTGTGTTAAATCCCTGCTCCTGAAACAGGTTGGCGATATTGCCTCCTTTACCTCTTGAACCAATTACACCTATTATTCCGGATGATCTTACAACTTCCGCTATTTTTTTCTCCTCGTTGTTACCTCCCGGTTTAATTGTATTTCTTTTGATTTCATTTTTATTTGCTTCTGTTTTTTCAGTATTGTTTTTTTTGTTTTCAGCTTTTTTCTCTAATTCTTTGGCTCTTTCTTCAACCTTTTGTTCCACTATTTTTTCTTCTTTTTTTACCGGGACAGGATTATCCATGATTAATCTTGCAAATCTTTCCGGTATTTTCTCAAAATTAATATCCGTCCTGGGTTTTACTTTACTAAACGAATTTATCAGAACTACATAACCGGCAATAATAAATAAAAGTATTACGAAGAAGGATATATCAAAATATCCTCCAAAAAAATTACCTCTAAATTCTTTGGGAAGTCTTTTTGGTATGGGTTCTGCCGAATACAGCTTAAATAAAATCGTGTTGTTGCCTATCAGAAGCATTCCTCTTGTATCGTTAGAAAGAGGATAAGATACCGCATTGTTTTTTTGAATTGCATCAGGGTGATTTATAAGATCCTTAACATGGAAAGAATTGACACCCTCAAAAATCTTTCCTTCTATGTTCTTATTTATGTTCAGGTAATACCTATTTCTGGAATAGTTTAATATCTGAAATGTTTCTTCAAAATTTTCTTCGTTTATTGTTATTGTATTGTCCAGTGACTTACCTATAAATACATTTCTGGTGTCGTTTATAACAATTTCATTCAGCAGTTTGCCGTTCTGTAAAACTCCTATTTTTATATTGGGTATTATTGTGTTCATTTATTACTTCTTTATCGCTATGAATTTAAAATCGTTATACTCTGCTTGACCCGCTGTATACATAACCTGCCTCAACAATGAAAACGGGACATCCCTGTCCATTTGAAGAATAACTTTACCGCCTGAAACAACTTTTTTATTTACAGAGGAGATATATTTATTTCTTTCAGAATATCTCAGCAAGGCATCATAGAGAGGAATAATCCTAAAACCATTATCATCTATTACTTCCGGGCTAAGCGCTCCTTTATTATGTTTTGCTACGACAACACCGTCTACAACTATATTATATTTATCCACAACAATGTTCAGGATTTCTTCAGGTTTTTTTTCTGAATAACTTTTTGGAAAATCTATAAGACCGGAGGTTTTGATTGCATAAGAAACCGCGCTATAATTTATCAACAGAAAGATAAGGAGCATAGTAAACATATCAAGAAGAGCCGTTATGTTAAGCTCCGCCGGTTCCATCCTTTTTTTACTCATTCTTTTTTTCATAATATCCCTCCGCCAAGTACAACGTTGGGAAACATAACCTTCCTCATGGCTTTGCCGCGGGAACTGGTAGAAAGATGTTCTCTTGATGCATCCATCGTAGAAACAATATCTTCAAACCTCGTAGTGGCCTCAGGTATTATTATTACCGACCACTCGTCCGGGTAATTGTTTTTTATCTCCAAAAGTTTGTTCACAAGCTCTAAATAGTTATATAAGCCATCGGTCGTTTTTCTTATTATCGTTCCTTTGCCGTCCGAACTTAATACGCCTCCCTGACCTGCAATAATAAATCCCTCGTCCGTTATAGCAATACTGAGTCCAAGTTTGGGTTGGTTATCTTTTTGCAATTCGACGGTGGGATCATCGGAATAAACGGGAAGAGATGTATCCAGCACTACATATTCCAAAAAATTAACTGATAAAAGTAAAACGGGTATAACGGCTACTACAAAATCCAACAATGGCGTTAGATTTAAATTTCTGAACACCGGTATTTTTCTTTTGCTACCACTACCTACTGCCATAATTTCTATTCTACTACTACTTTGTCTTTACCAATTGCCGATGATTCCGGCATATTAGGCATTCTGTTCCTTAGTGTTCTATACTGTTCAGAGATTGCATTCAAAACCGTAACAGAATATCTGTCTATATCATCAATAATCTTTGACGCCCTATTGGACAGATAGCTATGAATGAGTATCGCCGATACTGCTATTATCAGACCAAAAGCGGTACAGTTCATTGCTTCTGCAATACCTTTTGCCAGAAGCTGCTGCTTTTGAGATGGATCGGCAAAGGCTAATGAAGCAAATGACCTTATTAGTCCGGTAATTGTTCCAAGCAGTCCAAGCAACGTTGATACGTTTGCAAATGTTGCAATAAAACTTAGACCATATTGAAGTTTTGGGACCACTCTAAGAGATGCTTCATCAAGAGCACCCTGTACGTCCTCTATAGGTTTGTTAACCTTCATAAGTCCAGCCTGTATGACTTGTGGGAGCGCAGCCTTTACTTTTATTTGGCATACTTTAACGGCTCTATCTATATTATTGGAATATATAAGTTTCAGTATCTGCTTCATAAAAGGAGTACTATCTATTGAATAGATAAAATAAAGCTTAATAAATCTGTCTATAGATATTGCGATGACCAGAACACCCACTGCACCTATGGCATACATAAATGGTCCGCCTCTTTGGAAGGCTAATGCTATTGTTTCGAAAAGATCATCCATGATAATGTCTCCCTAAAATGGCTCTTGATAAGTGGTATCAATTATAGCACTCATATAGTCGTATTCATCATAATTTTCACTAAAATTTAAGTCTGATTTCTTAAGTATGTAAAGGGTTTGGGGTCTATCTATCATACCTTGGATGTCCAAGCCTTCCAGATCTATGAACTGTCTGGTTTTTTTGTTTTTCTTTTTTGAGGTTGAGGAGGTTCTGGACACGGATGCAGCATCGCATTTAACGGTTACGTCGTATGCAAATAAAAGCAGAAATACTATTATCAACCTTTTCATCATAATTATTGTTCGGCTTCTTTGTCCCTTGCCTTTTCCTTTTTCTTTTGGTTCACCTGTTCAATATACCGATAAACCCTATGTTTGTCGCTTATTTCTTTCCCTTTTAGAACTATAAATTTATTAAAATATTCCAATGCCTCTTCGTTTTGTTCTCTATGGTCACTTAAAAATACACCATAATTAAAATATGCTTCGGGAAAGGACGGGTCATATGTAAGGGCTTTTTTATAGTTGTCTTCAGCTTCGTTAAAAAGCTTAACGTGTGTGTATGCTATGGCCAAATTGACTAGAGCTTCAATCATTCTCGGGTTTATCTTGAGAGCGTCGTTAAATTCCTTAATTGAACTGTCATAATCACCGGCTAAAAGATAATATTCTCCGAGATTATTATGCACATATGCATTGCCTGGGGATTTTTCTACTGCTTTTGTTAAAAGTCCCAGGGCACTGTTTCTATCGTCCAGCTTATCGGCTATTATGCCCAGGTTGGTATATATCTCTCCGCTATTATCTTCTTCGTCTATTGCCTTTAAATATATAAATCTTGCCATTTCATATTTGCCGCTTAGATAATATATATTGCCTAATGTTGTATATGCAGGGGTAAATTTTGTATTTTTCCTTACAATTTTTTCAGCGATCTTTTTTGCCGAATCTAATTTTCCAGATTTAATATACAGTATAGCAAGATTGTTCATAAGAATGTTATTATCGGGAACTATCTCGTTTGCTTGTTCCGCAAGTGCCTGGGCACCGCTTATGTTTCCCTCGAAAAGATAGATTTTAGTAAGTAATGAATACGCCTCGGCAAAATTACCCCTATTGGTTATCGCCTTGTTCAAGGCATCCTTGGCCTTTGATATTTCCTTTTTATAAAACAGTATCCGGCCCATATTAAACCAGGCATCTGCATTGGTCTTATCTTTAGAAAGAACATCATCCAGGCCGGAAAGAGCTTCATTATAATCTTTTTCACTGGTAAAGCCGCTGACTTCAAATGCAGTGGCATACTCCATTGCCACCGTATACGGGTCGCCGGATATACTTGTTTTTGCGGATTGTTGCTTAACAATGTCGCGCCCTTTGCCACATGCAAATAAAAATAGTAATAATGTAAAAATATATATTTTCTTCATTTTCCTATAAACCCATAATCTCTTATATCCACTGACGGATATACCACAGGTATTTCTTCCTTGCTTTCCTTATATTGCTCCGGTTTTAACTTAGAAAGTTTTTGTTTTGCTCTTTTTGTCCATTCATTTACAATCTTGAGCCTTGCAGACTCTGAAATACTTTTTTCATAGTATTCTATTGCTTTATCTTCATATGGCATCGCCTGTGTCTGGATCTGACTCTTATATTCGTTTATAAGTTGTTCCGTGTTTATCTGTTTAGGTATTGGAATTTCATATAAAAATTCTGCAAATTTCTGAAACTCATAACCGATCATATAAAGGGCTGCAACAGACCACCCCGGAGAGCCAAGATTTATCACCTTTAGATACTGCTCAGATAGCGTTTGTAAAAGTTTTTGTTTTTGATCATACGCAATCTTCATTGCCTTAACTGATCTGTTTTTTACTTTTATAGAATGATATTTATTGGACAACTCAAAAATGATCATAAATTTAGATTCGGCATTCTGCTCATTTGCCTGTAAATCTGAGGAAGGACTGCCTGATGCCTTGAATGTATTTACGGCACTAACATACTCCATATACGCAAGTTTTTTCTTATTCAGTTGTCCGTATATTCTTGCCTTACTCGTATGGGAAAGCATAACTCCGTCTAAATCTTTTCTGTTTTGTTTTATATAATATTGATACAAATTCAGGGCTTTTGCGTAATTACCTGCTTTATCATATAAAGAAGCAGATAACATCAGCGAGTTGGCTTTTTCTTTTTGTTCTTTCACCATCATGCTATATGCCATAAAATGATTTGCCGCTTTTTCATACTGATTATATGCCCGTCTTATTCTGGCTGCATTGTAGTGTGCATCAGCTATAAAACTTGTTTTTGAGTGTCTTTTTGTTATCTCTTCATAGAAGTATATAGCATTAGGAAAATTCAATTGCTGTTCATAGTTAACGGCTACCCGGAAAAGAGCCTCGACCGTATGTCTGCTCCTGGGGTATTTAACCAGCATAAACCTGTATGACCTAATCGCATTGATAGGGTCTCCTACCTTTTCATATATTAAGCCGGCGTTATAAAGAGCGGCATCCGAATACTCCGATTTAGGATACTGCTTGGCCAGCCTTATGTATTCATTGGCTGCATCTTCATATCTTCCTTCTTCTTCCATTTTTTTTGCACTTTTAAAAACAGAACCCGTCATTAAACTCTTTATCTCTTCCTCATCACTACTTAAACCGACTCCAAAATTTTTCGATGCAAGCAACTTTCTGCTCCACTCTTCTATCTTAGGATAATTCTTTTCGTATGTATACGAGGCAACCATATTTCTTATAGAATCCGTTGCCACTTTTTCATTAGGATAATTTTCAACTATGTTTTCATATTTTTCTCTTGAAACATCAAACATGTTGTTCCTGAAATATATCTCAGCCTCTATATACCAGACATGGGGCAGTCTTTTGCCTTTTGGATTAAGTTTTTCATATTTTGCACATGCAGCCATTGTAGCTTCTTCTTCTTCATTTAATGCATTTTGTGGTAAGAGTTTGTCGTCTTTATCAACAAGCGGTTTAACATCTTTTATTGCATATTTTCTGGGCTGATCTCTTCTTAGTTTATTCTGCCATGTTGTAACAAGAGAAAAACTGCTTTCTTCCTTAAACTTTTCATCTTCCGTGTAGTCCTGAACCGCTGTAAATTCCTTTATGGCTCCTTCATAATCTCCAAGATTAAAAAGGACTTTTGCATAATTAAATCTTGCGCCAACAACAAGTCCATCCATGGGATACTGTTTAAGAAATTCATAATAAAGTTTAGCAGCTTTTATGTATTCCTTTTTGTCATTTTTTTCATCTCCCTTTTCCTGATGATAAAAGGCGGCAGCTATAAGTTGTTTTTTTATTATTTGTTCCACTATAAAGATGGCTTTTATATTATCTTTGTTTTTTTCTCTCCAGGTAGAGCCTTCACCGAACAACTGTATCAGTCTGTCCCTTTCTACACCCAGTAGTTTTAAATTCTGATCAGGTTTTATGCTATTAAGGACTTTTTCATAAATGATCGGATTTTCAGGACTATAGGGATAATGTTCCATTACGAAATTAAATGCATTTAGAGCCTCTTTTGTGCGATCTGAAGACGCATATAATTCACATATCTTTTGCATTATTTCATATTCATATTTTCTGCCGCCTATTTTTCTGAAAAAATCATAAGCCCCTTGTATGCCCTTGGGAATATCCGCATATCCTATAGCTATATAATTTTTTGATTCATTCATGGTTGAACTTGTATAAGAGGTTCCAAACTTTTTTTCATTATAATCTATCAGCGAAACAAAAAAACTGGAGGCCTCGTCTATTCTCTTCTTATGATAGTAAGTCCATGCAAGTTTATATATAACATTTTCATAATATGGAGAATTCGGATGTTCTAAAACCTGAGAATAATAATAGACAGATCTAGATACGTTATCCACATCAAAATAATATTCGCCCAATCTTGTATAGACCTCGGCAAGTTTATCATTTTTGGGGTATTCTTGTATCAAAGCTTCATATGCTTCTATTCCTTTTTGCGGATTTCCCTGTTCAAAATAAGTATAGCCTAACAGGTACAATGCATCGTCTCTGTACTGATAATCACGATAATCTTTTGTAAGAGTATTTAACAGTCTTATCGTATCAGAATAATCTGCCGCAGGATCAGGAGGCAGGACCTGGATTTCTCCTCTTAAAAATTTCTGGTATTCTTTTTCATAATTTTCCGTATCTTTTATGACTTTTTGAGCCGTGTCTTCATAATAAAGCTTCGCCAGTCTATACATAGCATCCGGGACATATGGGCTGTTGGGATATTTTTGAATATAATCTTCAAAGGATTTTATGCTTAATTCCCTGTTTGATTGTTCCAGTATTTCTATACCCTCAACGCTGTCATCAAATTTTGCATTAGATTCCATTTTCTTTATTTGTTCTTTATTTGATATTATACCGTTTATATCATTAACAAATTCTTTGGCTCCTTTATAAAAATCGACCTTTGCGGATCTTTCGTCATCTGCGTATGTTCCCAAATTAAGCATGTAAAATAATATTAAAATTATCATTTTTTACTCTAAAACATTCCGATATTTATTCTCTATATTTTCCATATTTTCCTGCTTTTTTTCCTGTATTTCTTTTATTTTTTTGGTCTGATTTTCTTTGGTTCTCCAAATAATGTCTATTTTACCAAGCTGTGCCTTAAGACCTATTTCATCAAGCTGAAAATTTATTCTTGTTATCAAAAATTTTATATATTCCTTTATACTGCGGTTCATTGTGTTCTGAAGCGAAATAGATCTAATCTCGTCATCAGATAATACCTGTGTATCCTTTTTTGCTTCTATTTTCTTTGTCCTCTGAAGCATTGAATAATATAGATTTAAGTACTTCAAAAAATTTCTTTTATCTTTCTCGCTCAGCCATTCCCTAAATGCCTGTGAATATTTCTCGTTATTACCGAACATCACAAACGCAGGATCTGTAACAAGAGATCTGGGGGTTCCGTCTTTATACGGATGAGAAATTAACTGGGTCAAATCTCCACAAGATACAAGTTTATTTGAAAAACAACTCCGAGTGTTAATTTGTGATTTATTAACAGGCCAGCAAAATTCACTATGTAGTATATAATTTTAGTAGATGGGTTTTATAAGCTTTAGGCAATTAATACTGAATATTTTTTTATTGATAAAGGGTTTCACTAAGATCTGACCAGCGTTTAATAA
>JAPLFT010000368.1 GCA_026390535.1 Pseudomonadota bacterium | reverse complement strand
TCAATGGTTCTTTAACTGTGATTTCTTTTATCATGGAAAAAGGTCAGACTTCCCAGCCCCCTGAATAGTTAGCAACATCTGGACAAGTTAGTCAAGAATATGATACTCATCCTGCCACAAGGGGTTGAAATGAAACAAATTTTATTTTTATTGATATTCTGTTCATGCAATATTTTTGCGCAGGCACCTACACAAGAAGAACTCTGTAGCTCTGTTAATTATGATTATAATCATCATTTTGGTCCAGAAAGGGATGAAGGGACCGCAAGTATTGCCTATGCTTCTTCAGTGGCAGATCTTATATCAGAAGATCTATATCTTAAACTTATAGGAACTGTGCCGAATTCATTCTTTGAGAACAACATCTCCGCTGTAGATGTTCAAAGATGTGATATGGAACAGTCTTATGGCTTGGGTAGTTTAAGTAGTAATTCATATTTTGCTATGGATTGTGCTTTATATAGGGGTGGCGCGTGTCTGGAGAAATATGCGATTTCTGATACTAAATCTGTAACAAGTTTTACCGGGCAAAAAGGAAGATTCGATTATTTTATGTCCGTATTTAATGATTGGCTGGATATAAAAACGGACAAACGTCTTTCAGATAAATATATTGCAGAAAAGATCCTGGAATTTTGGAAATATCTACCAAAAGATAGCGGATATAGCGTGCGTCACTTCAATAATGCTTTTCATAATGCAAAGAACAGCATCCATTTTCTTAGTTTACTTCTTATCACAGATGATTGTAAGAAAGGCAGATTCCAATTTCCCAACAGAGAATTGGTCTTCGTAAATTTTTATAATAAGAAATATAGCAGTGTAGACACATATAAAGAAAAAACAGATATAATAAAGAATGCCCTCTTACATAAGAGGAGTTTGATAGTTACGCTCTTGGATAGTAGAGAAGAAGAAAAAAAAGCAGCAGCCTCAACGGCAATTATTTCAGGTCTCAGAATGAACGACGGAACTTGTGAAATATATCTAAGAAATTCTTTACCTTGGTGGGCAGTAGCTCCACTAGTATGGCATAATGGATTGCTGCATAGTGTATGGAAAAATGGATGGCATAATGCCGATGATATTCTACCTGATACGCTTTCTCTGAGATATCTTAAAGAAGTAGAGCCGATTGATTATGAAAACGCTAAAGAAGATTTTCTAAAGAAAAATATAAATGATTCCTATGATGAAAAAAAGGAAGATGTTTCGCATCATAAAGAAAGATGGTAGAATTTAATCTATAGCCTAGAAGCGAGGTTTACAATGAAATATCTTTTGTCCTCCTTGTTGTTTTGTTCTATCGCTGTGTCTGCCGCTCCTTCAACGCAGGAGGAACTCTGTGGAACAACCAATTATGACTACAACATCCATTTTGGGCCACAGAGGGTCCAATTTGCCACTAGGGATTTTTATGCTTTTGCAGTCGCAGTCCTTTTGGAAGAAGAACTTTATTTTAACCTTATTACAAAACAACCCAGGTCTTTTTTTGAAAACAATAATATCTCCGTAATAGATGTTCAAAGATGTGATATGGAAGCCGGTCACGGATATGGCGAACCCAGCGATCATGAATATTCTTTTTATTCTATGGAGTGTGCCCTATATGATGGTGGCGCATGCCTGGAGAAAGATGCTGTATTCGACACAAAGCAGAAGAAAAGTATTATAAGTCAGGATCTAAGATTTTCCGAATTCATGTCTTTATATGATGAATGGCATAATCGGTTTGATCATCATAATTATCCGGTTGGTTATACCCGAGATAAAACTCCCCTAGGGTTTATTACTGAAAAGACTGAATATTTTTGTGATTATCTACCTTGTGAATATCAGCCTGGGAAAAAAGAAATTTCTATAGATGGAGATGGATATAATACTGCTCATTTTTCTGAGGCTTTTCAGGATGCAAAAAACAGGGTTCATTTTCTTAACAAGGTGCTTACAACTAAGAATTGTGAAAAGAACAGATACCAATTTGCTAACAGGGAACTTGTAAGAATGAATTTTATAGGTAAAAAAGATAATAATAACGAAACAAAAATTAAAGTCATAAAAGATGTGTTCTCACAAAAGAGAAGTGCAATTGTTACGTTTGAATTACCGAAAAATTTTATTTTTGGGGTTGAAGCATCGGGAGAGCTTGTTTTTGCGGCAGTTGTTACAGGTATGAGAATGAACAAGACAACAGGGAAATGTGAGTTATATTTTAGAAGCCCTGTGAAAGAATTTTCAGGAAAACCAGAACTACTAACCGGATGGCATGATGCCGAATCCATTTTAAATAAAACCGTCTCTATAAAATATCTAAAAGAGGTAGATCCCGGTAACTATGAAAATGCCAAAAAAGCTTTTCAACAAACAAAAAAAGATATAGCTAAAAATTACGAACAAGAAAAATTCTATCTGCACCAAAATAGATGGTAGGAGTTACAATGCCGGTCACTAAAATTAAAAAAGATTTGCCGCAGAAGAAAGATAAGAAGAAAGATCTTAAAAAAGACCTTGAACAGCTAAAGGAAAGGTTGATGGTAACGTCTTGGCATCACATGCAGACGGAGTCCAGTGTTAAACAGATATTTTTTGAGTTGATAGATATATTAAAGAAAGATATTTAGAGGATAATGAACGGCTTTGATTTTTTCTTAATAGTATTGATTTCCGTTATTGTCTTTATTGTTACAAGACATACATATATAAATTATCGTCGTAAAAGAATCATAGCGACCCCAACAGACAAAACCTGGTTGCAAATCCTTGAACAAAATCTGACTGTATATAAATATCTTCCTCATGAACTGAAAATTCAGCTTCATGACCTTATGAAAGTTTTTATTGCGGAAAAGAATTTTGAAGGCTGCGGTGGACTTGAAATGACGGAAGAAATAAAAGTCACGGTATCTGCCCAGGCATGTGTGCTCATGTTGAACAGAAAACCAAATTTCTATCCGAATCTATATTCCATACTTGTGTATCCCAGCTCTTATTTTGCCAAGGATATACATCATCTGTCTTTTGGAACTTATGTTATCAGCCAGTCGTTCAGGATGGGTGAGTCATGGAAAGCGGGAATTGTAGTCCTTGCCTGGGATCATGTGCAAAGGGGGGCTCTTGATATGGATGACGGACACAATGTTGTGTATCATGAATTTGCCCATCAGCTTGATGAAGAAGATGAAAGACACGCCGACGGTGTTCCTGTGTTGAGGAGACCCTCCAGTTACGTTACATGGGCAAGGGTGTTTAGCAGGGAATTTAAAAAACTTAGAAAGGATATAAATAAAAATAATCTTACGGTAATTGATGAGTATGGTGCTACAAATCCCGCGGAATTTTTTGCGGTTGCAACGGAATCCTTTTTTGAAAAGCCGATGCAGATGAAGGAAAAACATCCGGCCCTTTATGACGCATTAAATGGGTACTATGAACTTGACCCTGTTACGTGGGTTATTAATGCGTAGAAAGGGACCTCTTAGAACCTTGCAGTGTCCGGGTTTTTAGTATATACAGAGCAGCTATGTGCGGAGTATTAGGATTAAATTGCGAAAAAGACCGTTCTGACCTTGGTGCCGTTGCGTCCAAACTATTGAGGATGCTTGAATACCGTGGTTATGACTCCACCGGTGCGGCCATACAGAATTCCAAGGGTGAGATATCCCTTAGGAAAGACGTAGGTTCCCCCACGGTAGTTACGGAAAAACTGGACATATACGGTCTTAAAGGAAGAGTTTTTTGCGGACAGGTAAGATGGGCAACATTTGGGACCGTCACAAAGGAAAACGCCCAGCCTCACGAAGTTAAGTGCAAGACTCACATATACGGTGCTCACAACGGTAATATAACCAACTGTGACCAGTTAAAACAGTGGCTCACAAATGAAGGGCATGCAGTAGTTAGTGATAATGACGGGGAAATGCTTGTACACATGGTAGAGCATTTCTTTGCGATAGAACTTAAAAAACTTTCAAATATTAATGATCCAAAGGCCAGAGCAGAGGCGTTAAAAAACGCCACATTAAACGCATTCAAGAAAATAGTCGGTTCATTTGCCGCTGTTATTATTGATCCCGTCACAGAGATCATGGTCTCAATAAAAGCGGGTAGCAGCCTCTATATGGGGCAGGGCCATGATGAGAAGGGTGGTTCTTTTATAATGGTATCGTCTGATCTGGGTGCTGTACTGTCACAGACCAAGATACTTCTTCCCATGAATGAAAACGAATTTTGCATATTTGGCCCAAAAGAATATTCATTCTATAACCTGACCACCGGAGAACATATTTCAAAAGAACCGGTAAGAAGCAAACTAAAGATAGAAGAAACAAAATTGAATAAGCCGTTTGAATATTTTATGGAACAGGAGATCTACGGTCAGGTAGAAACCAGTCGTAGGGTAATAGGTTTTTATACCGGCAGTAATCCTGTCTTTAATTTTATTGATGAAGTGGAAAAGAAAAACCAAAAACTCGTTGAATATGTAAGAGAAACTATAACAAAACTCTCCAATAATGTTAATTGGGATGATTTTACTGAGCAATGCCAGAAGTTTTTTGATTCGAAAGAGATATCCGAAATAAATTCTCTGATAAAAAAATCAAATATAGGCTTTGCAGATGATAAAGAAAAAGCTATTCATTCAAGATTTGAGTCGACGATCGGGAGTTTTCTGGATGACATGTATAATCTGGACGGATATTCCAAATATTATCCGGAATTAAAATTTACCGATACATTGTTTATGCTGGATGAGGTTAAAGACGCGCGTAACAGAGCGGAAAAATTCGTTGATATCCTGATAGACGCAAAAGAGCACGGACACGCTATCTATTGCGTTGCATGCGGCACATCGTACAACGCCGCCAAGACCGCCGGAATATTCTTTAACAACATGGCAGGAATGAACATCTCACCCATGCTCCCAGGGGATTTCAGGTCGCAATGCTCAAAATCCATACAGGACGGAGATATACTTATTGGCGTCAGCCAGAGCGGAGAGACCAAGGATCTTATAGATATATTCAATCTGGTAAGAGATTCCGGTAAAAAAACCATCAATATTACTATTTTGAATAATATAAATTCAACGCTGGCGCTGGAAAAGAGTACACTGTTTATTCCTCTTTTTTGCGGAGCGGAGATTGCGGTCCCTGCAACCAAGAGTTTTATAAATCAGCTTCTGGTCTTCTATATACTTGCGCTCAATACCGCGGAAAAATTACACGGTGCTGAAAAAATAAAGAAATATCGTGATTACCTTGATCTTGTTCCCGATCTGATCAGTAGGACGATAGAAACAACCAAGGATGACATAGACAAGGTCGCAGGAGATTTATTCCTTGCCCCCAGTCTGCATATACTTGGCACGGCCATGCAGGGTATAGCGAGGGAAGGTGCTTTAAAGGTAAGAGAAGTTGTTTTAAACCACACGGAAGGTTACGAGGGTGCTGAATTTAAGCACGGTCCCAATACTATCTTAGGTGTTAATACTATTTTTGGTTTTGACGGCATTAGAGCACTATTGATGAAATTTTCTGAATTGATAAATTTTGCACTTCAGACCCCGGAAGGAAAAGATTTGAATGCTAAAAATATTGGCAAGATATATAGCGCTGTATCAGATTATGCTTTTGCTGATAAGCAGCCAAAAGGCCTTGATCCGGTGGAGTTAAAGATCTTTAAAACCATATTTGAAAAACATAACCTCTTTAACAGCCTCTATAAAAACTACCCTCTGATCTTTGTTACAGGACCTTATGAAAAGGATGTTAACCTGACGATATCTCAGATCAACACCCATAAGATAAGAGGAGCGGACATTTACGTTATAGCGGAAGAAAATCAGAACCTGCGGGATGCGGCTTTTAAAGTACCTGTGATGTGTAATAAATATGATTACAGATCCGGTTATATTGTTTTACCCAAAACGGATAGTAATATATTAGCAATCTTTTCAAGTGCAGTTGTTCTTCAACTCCTGGCCTTGAATATGAGTATAAGAAAACTTACTTTCCTGAATAAATTGGAAATAGAAAATCATGGTGTACATCCTGATTCTCCAAAGAACGTCAGTAAATCCATTACGGTCGATTAAAACCAACAAACTTATGCTAGAACCCGTAGGACAAACCAAATCCATAAATGATTTTTATATACCGCAGTTAAGTACCAAGAGAAGAATATGGATATATTTGCCTCCGGATTATGAAGGTTCACAAAAGCGTTATCCGGTACTTTATATGCATGACGGACAAAATCTATTTGAGGATCGCACTTCTTATGCCGGTTCGTGGCATATAGGTAGTACCCTGGATGAACTTTTCAAAAATAAAAAAATAGACGGTGTAATTATTGTTGCCGTAGATAATGCAGGTAAAAATAGGATGTGTGAATATAATCCTTGGGAAGAGATTGGAGGTAAAGGGACCCTATATGCGGATTTTATAGTTAATACTTTAAAACCATATATAGATAACAGCTTCAGGACAAAACCACAAAGAGAATTTACTGGTGTAATGGGAAGTTCAATGGGTGCATATATTTCTGCATATATTGCATTAAAAAATCAGAATATCTTTTCAAAAATAGGGCTTTTATCGCCAGCGTTCTGGCTTTATAAAGATCAGCTCGGCCTTTTTTTTGAACAAGTACTGATAATAAAACCAATAAAAATTTATCTTTCTGTAGGAACCAAAGAGGGTGAAGAAGAAAGGGCTAAACAATATCTGGAAGAAACGCAATTTGTTTATAATTTCTTACTTAATAAAACCGGAGATAAGAATAATATAAGGCTGGATATCATACAGGGAGGTATACATTCGGAATCCGAATGGTCAGAAGTCTTTAGAGAGGCTTTTACGTGGCTTTTTTAGGGAGTGAGACTTACACTTCCCCAGTTTGTTCCGCCGTCTGTAGATGTTTTAAAAACTATATTAGCTCCGCTGTCTCCGGCATATACCAGATATAATTTTCCTATCCCGTTTGGACTATAAAAAACCATCGCCGGGCTTAAATAATTTAATCCTGACTTATTATTTGTTACCGCAAGGCCGGTTGTCAGTTCAGCAGAACGAACAGTGAAATTTAATCCACCGTTGCTGGATGATGCGAATTTAAGTCTGTTATCTGTAGCGGCTCCTTCGTCCTTATAGAGTCCATACGCCACATATACAGAGCTTCCGCTTGCGGCAATTGCAGTAGCCCTACCTGTATAAGTGTTGCTGTCTATAGTTACGAGGTTGGAAAAAGAAACCCCCGTATCGATGGATGATATCAACTGTACTGTTCCATCTTTGTTTTCCGTATATCCACCGGCAATAACTGTGTAACCTCTCGGATTATAGAAGGCGATGTATATTCCATTAGTAGTAACAGCGATGGAACTGAATGGACCGCTGACAGTTCCATCATTTGTTTTAACTGGAGTAGTAGACCAGCCTGCGCCAGAGCTTGTTGATTTTGCAAACATCAGACCACCCGTTGTCTGAGCGTAGTAATAAGAAACATAGAGATAATTGGCCGAGTCTATTGCCATGGAAGGATAATAGCCGGCGCCATTATTGGCATCAACGGTTACCGGGCTATTCCATGTTACACCGTTATCCGTTGAACTTGAAAATCTCAGATTTGTTAAACCTCCAACCACGGCTGTGTATGCTACGTAAACAGCGCCGTTAAGGCCTGTTATGATTGCATGCCCAAGAACCGTTACATTAGCAGTGTTTTCCACTCTGGAGGAGGACCAGGTATTTCCACCGTCGGAAGATAATGCGCAGTAAAGATTATTACTAGTATCCAAATATGAAATATATATTCTATTGGTATTTGTGGGGTCGGCTGCTATTGTCTGAGGATATAATTGAACCGGCTCTGAACTTGGAGATATATTTTGTTTTACTACACCGGATGTCCAATTGTTACCGCCATCCGTGGATTTCATAAAGATCAGATCGTAGGAACTGGTATTTGTCGGGCATGATGGGTCATTGGGATTGGAGGATCAACATATATTGACGGAGAATTATATATTTTTCCCGAACATGATGAGCTATTCTGGTGACCGCAGGCTGGTAAAGAGAGGGTAATAACAACAATCAGAGAAAAAATGATTTTTATTCTCATATTTAGCCCCTAAAATACGGTAATTATTAGACACTGTCAAATTAACACGGAATGGGGTTTATTACTACTTGTTATTAAAGATATGCCATAATAGAATCCAGACAAACGGAGGTAATTACGATGATGCATTTTTTTAAAATTTTTCCACTGCTTCCTATGATACCGGCCCTTTTGGTTTTTGGCCTCGGTATGGCTTCTCTGTATTTTGGGAAAAAAGTGTCTTCTCCATGTTTAAAGATTGGTGGTTTTGTGATGAGTATTGGTACTCTCATAATTATTATTTTTCTTATGGTTGCTTGTGTAAAAGTGCATATGCATCCAATGGGAATGAATGGCCCTATGATGGGAGGCAGATGCCCCATGATGGAAATGATGAAAGAAGGTCATGATGGTTATTTGACAAATATGCCGGATCAGTCTTGTGGTTGTAATTGCCCCACCAATTGTCCAATGATGAATAACCCCATGATGAAACATCAGATGATGATGAATCAGCCCAAACCCATGCATCCGATGACGCCACAGAAGAAATGACCCCGATAACAGTTCTACTTATATCAATAGGCCTGGCCATGGACGCCTTTGCGGTGTCCATCGGCCTGGGTATAAAAGCCAAAGAAAATAAATTAAGAATAGCGCTAAAAACGGCATTCATGTTCGGTGTTTTTCAGTCATTAATGCCTGTTATCGGATGGCTTTTGGGAAATCAATTTAAAGATATTATCGTGTCTTATGATCACTGGGTCGCTTTTTTTATTTTGGTGCTTATAGGTGCCAAAATGATCTACGAATCAACAAAAATAGATAAAAAATGCCCAGCTACTGATAACGCAGATAGGTTTATCACCCTTTTTATGCTTGCTATAGCAACAAGCATAGATGCTCTTGCCGTGGGTATCAGCTTCTCATTCCTAGATATATTAATAACCATTCCGGTGATAGTAATAGGATGTGTGACCTTTATTTTTTCTTTTATAGGAGTGGAAATAGGGAACAGACTAGGGTGTCACGCAAAAAGTAAGGCAGAGGTCTTGGGCGGATTGATACTGATTATCTTAGGAATAAAAATACTTTTGGAGCACACTTACTTTGCATAGATGAAAATACTCTTTATCCAGCCTCCTATACAGGATTTTTACAATACGAAGTTCAGGGAATACCCTCTAGGCCTTCTGTATCTTGCAGGGGCTTTGGATGGGAATAGGCCTCTGAGCGATGATTTTAGCAAGAATTTTAACTTAGGTATACTGGACGCAAGATGCTGCAATAAACCCAAGCATATTCGAGTTCCGGATGAATTAAAATACCTGGGAAAATACTACACAAAAGAAAATAATCTCTTCCTGAATTACA
>JAPLFT010000129.1 GCA_026390535.1 Pseudomonadota bacterium | reverse complement strand
AGTTTTAGCCTTTCAAAAATGGTCTTCGTAATGATATTAACGATTTAGTTTTGTCTGCCTTGATGGTGGCAGTTCGAAAGTTGTCCAGTTCAGCGTACCCAACAGGAATTCCGTTTTTTGGTTCATAGCTGTTTGAAAATAAACATTGCTACTGGTCGTTTTTGATTTTTCCATTCTTATATTCATTATACGTAATCCAACTATCTGATGCTGTTGCATTAGTTCTATCACGGATGTCTTTTAGAATTTTGAATACTCTGACGAGGGAAGCAAACTGAATTGGGTTTGAAAGAATATCTTGAGTGATTTTATCCGATAATTGCGATATTTCTGTTGTAGCCTCTATATCAATTTTTTCCATTGTAAAAATCCTTTTAAAATTTTATTTTTTCTAAGAGTCCAATTTATCATAAGCCACCATGCCTGCATAAGCCACAACCTCTTGCTTATCACCGGTTACATCGCCTGAGTTCGTATAATCTATAAGTTCTATCTTGGGTGAGATCTTTTTAATATTTGAATAGTGTTTTACTGCTTCCATCATTACAGGAATTGTATATAGACCGCACAGGGTGATATTATTTCTTTCAACTACATCTATAAAACCCTCTGTGTCCAAATTCTTTATCTTCTCTATCGCCATCATGTCTTTCTTTTTTGCGGTGTCTGCGCTCTCAAAATGTGTCATGTCAGACGATGCAACAATAAGCGGTCTCTCGCCTCCCTTATCTTCTATCTCTATAATTATCTCTGCTATAGCAACGCCAAGTAATTTTATGGACTGTAAAGTTAAGTTTGAAAGTGTTAACGGCACAATGCGAACATCAGGTCTCAGCATCTGTAAAAAGGGTATATGGACTTCCAACGCATGTTCCTGCATTTGGGCACTGGGATCGAATGCGGCATCGGGAATTTTCCCTTTTATACGTTGCAGGATGTTATCGGATATTTCCAGATCCACATCAACATCCCCAAGTGGGGTTGACCATTTATCGTCTGGATCAAAACTTACAGAAGAGCCATACCCTGTGTGATTTGGACTAAGTATTATAACGGTGTTTGGTATTTCTATGGACGAATAAACTTTTCCTGCGGTCTTTCCGGAATATACATATCCCGCATGTGGGGCAATTACGGCGAGTGCCTTAATGCGTTCTTTGTCTGTGCGTCGTAGTAATTTACTTAAATCTGCCTTGAGCTCCTCTTTATCAGAGGGATAAAAACGCCCTGCTACTATAGCGTATCTGGTACTCATACGCGGATTATGACATCAATAACACTTAAAAACTAGTATTTTAGACGGTGCTAAAATCTAAACTTTTCTGATCTATTTATTGATTTTACTTAAATTGTATGATATAATATTAATTAACTTTTTAGGGATGCTTTTATTGATGTAAAGGGGATAATTAATTTGTATGATTTCATTTAACTTTGTATAATATCCGGGAGGTGGCTATGCGTGTTTATATACTTTGTCTGATGTTTTTAGTGTTAGTATCCTGTGGCATCTTCTCTACTGGCAGTACAAGTCATCAATATGTACAGGGAAACGGAGTTGCAGGGACCAAATGCACCAGTCACTCCAATTGTCTAGCTGTTTGTACATGCTCTACAAGTGACAATATTGCTTGTGAAGAAGGCACAGGAACTTGCTTAAGTACCGGTGTTTGCAGCAATAGACAGGCGTCCGGCGGTTACTAATTAGTGAGGAAAAGTTTAGCAGCTTCTAAGATATATGATTGGGCATCATTTTTTCTTTTTTCAATAATCATACTGATATCATTTTTCATATTCTCTGATTATTCATCCTGCTGGGATCAGTTCTTTCATGTGGAATACGGTAAAGCCATACTCAATTGGTATAATTCTTCCTTTGCAGATAAACATGCAATTACAGGCGAGGGTATTGCCTACAATATCAGGTACTACGGCGGTATTTTTGATGTTATAAGCACGGCTTTCTCAAGATTGGTCCCATTTATTAATGATTATACAGCCAGAAGATTCATGATCCTTTTAACAGGATTGTCAGGTCTCTTTTTTTGTTGGAGACTTGGAAGACTTCTTTATGGCCCTAAACTTGGTTTGTTCTGTCTTATCTCAATAGTAACCATTCCTATGTACTTTGGCCATATGTTCTTTAACCCTAAAGATATGCCATTTGCAGCGGCGTATATTTGCTCTTTATATTTCATAATAAAGATCTTGCTGGACCTTCCGTTGTTAAAGAAAAAAAATATAGTTTGGTTATCATGTGCCATCGGATTTGCAGCTGGCGTCAGGATCTCTGGTTTTGTTATAGTTATGTATCTTGGCCTGGCGTTGATACTATACAAGATATTTGCTGGAAAATATCTTTCTATACCCGGCAACAAAAAAATATCAATATACAGTATAATAGGGATACTCGTCTTTGTTTCTATTGTGAGTTTTGCTATTGCGATGGTTTGTTGGCCGTATCTGCTTACTGATCCGTTACGGGTGTTTAATGTCAGCAAATATATTGCCAATTTTAACGGATTAAAGAATGAGTATGTATTTGGTTATCTTCTGAGTAGATTTAATTCTCAACTTCCGGAACTTCACACAGTCCTCATTTATTTAGGCCTTATGATTGGATCACTAAAAGTATATTCCTTATATAAGAATAGATCGTCACTGTCTCCGAATGTGTTGTCAAGAGCCATCGGGATATTTA
>JAPLFT010000175.1 GCA_026390535.1 Pseudomonadota bacterium | reverse complement strand
ACCGTCGTAAGAGAAAGGGATCTTTTTTTTAGATGGAGGAGTTAGATCAATTATGTCATTTTTATCCGTAACACTTTTTATTATATATGTGTGTCCGAGCCTGTCCTCCGGTGCAAGATTTCCCGCCATTCCTATTAATGTTATGTTCTTTATAGGTTCTTTTTTTAAAATGGTTTTTAAAGATCTAAGACAACCTTTTCCAAAGCCGGAGACAAGTAAGGATATACTGTCGGAAGGTTTTAAGGAAACCATCGCGGCTTCAAATTTTGTAGGGATTACTATTAAATGGTTCATTATAAATTAATCTAAACACAAATTCTTTTAGTGTAAATGAAAAGTAACATGTATATAATGTTTTAAAAAGATACGTTATTTTGGAGGGTGTTGTGGCAGAAGAACAAAAAAAAGAATTAACGGCATGGGAAAATTGTAAACTTCTTTTTACGGCTTCTCCCGGATATTTACTCGTAAATCTATCCAACTTTGGTGATAGCATCGCATATTTTGGAATACTTACGCTGCTTACCAGGTTCCTTGGAACACGCATAGGGATGTCGGATCAGCTCACCGGTATGAGCGTTTCCGCTTTTACCGGTTTTGTTACATTGTTCATGTTCGGCGGTGGTTTTGTCTCTGACAGGTTTGGGGTCAGACGGGCTCTTAATTTTTCTCTGATATTACTTGCTGTAGGAAGAATTATGATGGTTCTTGCACCTGCTGTTATTCTTCCTTATAGTTTTGCGTGGAGCGGCTTATTTTTACAGGCAGCCGGAGAGGGTATTCTTTATCCGGCTCTGTATGCGGGGGCAAAGGAATACACAGATGCCAGAACAGCTACCATAGGATACGGATTCGTATATGCGATCATGAATTTTGGTATTTTAATTGAGAATTTTACATCTCCCTATATAAGGACCAGTGATACGTTTTTAAGTTTCGGTTCAAAAAAGATAATGGGATTGGGTTTGGGCATAGACGGTGTATTCTGGATCTGCGCAATCTTTACAGCATTGATACTTGTGCTTAACCTGTTGTTTTTTACAAGGAAAACGGAAGAAAAGTACAGAAGAAAAGATATTGTTGAGGAAGAAAAAGCTAAGGCTCATAAAAAAGTGAGCATTAAACAAAGAATAAAAGAACTGCCATTTATGGATCTTCGTTTTATGTTCTTTATCTTTATATTATTACCCGTGAGAACTCTTTTTGCACATCAGTTCCTGACGATGCCGGACTATGTTTTTAGATCATATCCAGCCGCCGTAAGCGCAAAATTTGAATGGATCAACGGGTTGAACCCTTTGATCATAGTTATATTTGTCCCGTTGATAGCGGCACTTACCAGAAAGATGAAGGTCATAGACATGATGATAATCGGAACAAGTGTTACAGCAGCGACTAGTTTTATACTGGCTCCCGGCCCAAACACGACGGCACTTATCACGTACATGATCCTGTTTTCTTTTGGAGAGGCTATGTGGTCATCCAGATTTTTTGAATATGTGGCGGATATTGCTCCGGCCGGACAGGTGGGTGCCTACATGGGGCTTGCGGGAATACCGTGGTTTCTGGCAAAATTTACAACGGGACTCTATTCAGGCTCAATGCTGGAGATATTTATACCGGCCCAGGGCGCGCAGAATAGTGGAAAATTATGGCTTATATATTCCTTTATAGCATGTATAACGCCGGTGGTTTTGATCATGTGTAGGAGATGGTTCCTGCTGGATCAGGAGAGATTAAAAGGGGTAAAGAACGCAAGGGATAATGCTACAGCCTAGATCATTTTTTATTTAAGCGATATATTATGTTTTCCACTTCTTTTATATTTTGTTTATCCATAATATAACCGTGGCGTGGCCCGTATGTTGTAACTATAGTTTTTGATGGCTTGAGTTTTTCCATTATGGTTTTTATCATTAAAACGCCGGCGGTTATAACGTCGTAACGTCCAGGATCGGATCTCAACATATCTTTAAGTTGCTCCGTCGAACTGTTAAAAAGTTTTTCAAAGAGTTTATCCAGTTCATGCCTCTTGATGATAACCCCGTCAATAGGTACAGGATCGTAGTCGTTAATGCCCGACATGATCGCCGCGGTGGAAGTAGCGGTTCCGCCGGATAAAAATAAGATATCCGGTTTTTGCGAATCAAAATCAAATACATCTAAAAGTTTATTTGTTGCAGTATCAAGGTTCTTTTTATCGGAGGTAAGATGAAATTCTTCCTCCAGTCTTACAACTCCTACGGGAAAACTTTTCATAAATAGGATCTTTTGATCCTGTACTATGGTTATTTCTGTGCTTCCGCCGCCTATATCGCAAACTCCTATAATTGATTTTTTGTTTTTAACAAGATGTTTTACGGCCAGCCAGGTATAAAAGGCTTCCTGTTCTCCCGTTATAACATCAAGTTTTATCCCAAGACTCCTGTTTATATTTTCTATACACTCGGTACCGTTTTTTGCCTTTCTGATAGCCTCTGTGGTTATACCGCAGTTCGAACTTATACAATTTGATGCTTTTATTTTTTCCAGTTCAGTCCGTAATATTTCAATATTCTTTAATAACACCTCTTCGCTTATGATATTATCGCAGCCTATGTTTTGCCCGATCCTTGTTGTAATACTTTTCTCATAGGATATAATCAGTTTGTTGTTTAAAAATTCCACAACGGAGAAAATGGCTGTGTTTGTACCAAGATCTATAAGGATTATCTTTTTATTTTCCATATTGATATCTTTTAGTCTCTGCGCAGAGATTACTCTAAAATATCAGGGTCGTGAATATAAATTTAACACGATATCGGAGAATGGCGTTGAATATATGAAATTCTCTGATTTTCTGAGCCCTGCAAAGATAAAACCTATATATAACAGGTCAATACATAAGATAAGTTTCAATACGGCAAAAAACACTTTCATACTCTCTCCTATCAGTAACGGTATATACGCTGGTGGAGAGGTTAAGATCCTGGATAATCCTTTGATAGTCAAAAAAGGAGTATTTTACATATCAAGACCGGCGGTATCCCATATGGCGCCTTTTCTTTCTTATGAGTTTGTGAAAATTATTGTTTTTATAG
>JAPLFT010000025.1 GCA_026390535.1 Pseudomonadota bacterium | reverse complement strand
AGGATGAAAAGGTAAAAGATGCTGCTATTGCAAAAAAAGATCTTCCCCGTCCGAATCTTGATTTCAGAAAATATGATAAGAACCTTCGAATGTTTTTTCTGTCTCAATTCATATTTACCCTGGGAAATTCTTCTAACCAGTTCCTGCTTTTACAGAGCACGAACATTACAGGACTTCTTTCTACGGTACTTCTTATGTATCTTGTATTTAATCTCACATCGTTCTGTTTTTCTACGCTGTTTGGAGGCTTGTCAGATAAATACGGAAGAAAAAGATTTATGGTGATCGGGTATATATTATATGCAGTGGTCTATACGGCATTCGGGTTTATATCAAATTCAAGTTCATATATGCTTTGGATATTCTGGCCGATGTATGGCATGTACTATGCTATGACCGACGGAGTAGAAAGAGCTTTTGTTTCAGAGACTGCCCCTGCGAACTCAAAAGCAACAGCGCTTGGACTTCAGAACACAATAGTTGGCATAGGGCTTTTACCGGCTAGTCTAATAGCAGGATTTCTTTTTGTCTTAGACAACAGACTTCCCTTCTTATTAGGCGGCATAATGGCCTTAAGTGCGGCGGTAATAGTCATATTCTTTGTTAGGGAAAAGAAAGATTAATTTATAACCCTTATTATCTCTTTAAAATATTTTGGCATTTCATGTCGTGGATACCAGGCAAGCGCAAAACCTATCTTTGCCACCTTGCCGTCGTTTATATCTATGAGCTCTTTTCTCTTTATATAGGGTTCTACGAATTTTTTTGATAGTACGGAATATCCTTGTTCATTTATTACCATAGAAACTAAAGCATCCGTATTATTTACATGATGACCTTCTTTTCTTGCGAAATTATCCAGATGATATTTTTTTAAATATTCCAGCGTAAATTTGTCATTCATATTAAAGTCGACAAATCTCTCGTTTTTTAAAATATCTTTTAATTCTCTATTTTTCCATGCATGAGGAGCAATCATAATATATATTTCAGGTTCAAGCACTTTTGAGTCAAGTTCATTTACAACTTCATATGTGGGCATTACGGCAAAATCCACATCCCCTAATTTCAACTTTCTTAGAGGGGAATCTATGTCGGTTATGTAGTAATCGAAGACGAGATCTTTATACGTGGATAAAATACCGGAGGTATTTGGTATTACCCTGGAACGCATTATGCTGGACGAACCGGCAATATTTATTTGGATTATATGTTCTTTACCCAGGCCGTTTATTAGGGAGAGGGTTTCTCCCTCTATGTCTTGTACTCTCTGGCAATAACGAAGAAGATTTTTACCCTCTATGGTAAGGGTCATTCCTTTTCTTGATCTTATAAAGAGCGTTACGCCTATTTTTTTCTCCAATGCGCGGATACGCTGGGTTACTCCGGTCTGTGTTAAGCCGATGTCTTTAGCGGCGGCATGGATTGTAGAATGTTTTACTACAGAGATAAAAGCTTCCAATTCCGGTAAAAGTAAACTCATTTAAATTCATCAATACATTAGAACAATGAATTACACAAATAGTTTTTTTATGGGATTCTGGTAATTACTGATTGGGAAGATCAAATAAACAAGAAGGAGAGTAATGTAATGGCCCTTAGATCTTTTATCCTTGTAGTGGTAATGACTTTTTCTGTTATGCTCTCAGCCAAGGAAAAACAAAATTATGTTAATGAATTTTGTGATGTACTAGATAGTAACGGTAGGGTAGTAGATGCGGACACGAAGATTCTTATAAAACAGATATGTTATCATAAAGCCGACACCGTTAACGCTATTTGTTGTATGTATAGTATAACAGATAATAATGTGGATCAGGATGGCTATACAGTAACTATTAGTAATGACAAGATCGCAGAAGTTACAGCGTTTTGTAACAAGCTTAAAAGTGACAGATTCGAAGAGTTCAAAAAAATTATTGCTAAGCTTGAAGAAGAAAATGAAATAGCCAAAGATCCCTATCATGGTCAATCTTTGGTTGAAAGAGTTTCTTTGAATGCGGCTAAGGTACCAATGCTATATAGACGCTAAAAACTAGTAGAAACAACATTGATAAAGGAAACCCCGGCTGTTGATCTCTGTCCGGGGTTTTTCTTTAATGTTTTCTAAAATGATTAATATCTCAATCTTTAAGTATGGCCTGACGTATCTCCAGGACCACATAGATGACCAACAGAAGTATTCCTGGGACTAAAGTGTACCATCCCCAGGACCAAGCGGTAGAAGATACCTTAGATTCCTGGAAATACCCTACCATATCTTTAAGATCGTAAACTATAATTGCCAGACTTATAAGAGAAAAACCCAACGCAATATAATAATATTTTTTAATTAATATAAGAATTATTGTAATAACCAGCAGCGCAGTTACGATGAACTCTCCTTTGGGAACAAATCCGTTCTCAATTATATCGGTAATCCTTGATGTATATATTCCGGTAGGAGGAACAGGATTAATAAGAAATACCCATAACGGCGCAAAACAGCTGATGATCAGTAACACGCACCCCGTAATACTAATAAATTGTTTTTTATTCATAAACAATATTTTACTCCTAATTTTAGTTTTAATATATATAAAAACGTCTCTATCCGGTAGTATCAAAACGCCGTCCAAAGAAGACCTGTAGTAAAAGCCGTATCATATTCGCTAGCCAAGAATCCCGGATTTTTTTTGGAAAGTTCAATTATAGCCGCTTTTGCGGCTGAGGCATCTTTGCCGAACTTTCCATCTCTGTATGCATCACAGATTTCATACACATCATTGCAAAGTTGTCTGACCTTGGTGATGGCATCAAGGCATTCTTTTTCGGATGCATTAGGTAAAGATGATTTTATCTTAACGATCAATTGTTCATCTGTTAGTTTTTCGTAGTCGAGGGGTGATCGCTTATTTCTGAATGCAATATCAAATGCAATATGTTTTACATCCATTGTCGTTTTATGCTCGTTATTACAGTGGAGTAGGAGCATTGGCCGTTCCGTCTGTCCAATCAGAAGGAACAGTCCAGTCGGATAGATCGGTTTTGGCAAAGTGTACGCTGACGACGCCCTCTGCCTCCAGTTTGACCAACTCCGGATATTCATAAGTAAAGAAAATGCGATTTGCCTTTGCTCCGTTCACAAAACACCAAACCTGTACGACGTTCCCTGTAGCATTATAAAATAATCTGGCCGTATCCCCATAACGCTGAGAATACTGTCCCCATATCTGGTCGGCCTGTGCAAATGTCACAGGGAAAGGATCCGTGTACTGAACACCGAAAATCGTTACCTTGCCGTCCACGGCGCTTCCACGTTCATACCAGTGTTCGAATGTCATCACTATATAAGAAGGATATTGTAGGGACGTCTGAGCACCTTCATCCCATATTGCTTTGTTGGTTGCTTGCCCCGCAGCGGCTGTAGAGGCATTAATGGCGTCAAGTACCCTAACAAGGTCTCCGTGATTTCCCTTGCCGGACCAATAACCCATGTGAACCTGTGTCCCTGATTGTCCAAGCAATGGTTCATACGCCAATGCCTCGGAATAAAGCTGTTGAGTAAAAGCATCACTCGCTGTATCTGATATCTTATTTGCCGGATTGGTAAAAATATTTGTTCCGGCAATATTTATATTATTTCCGCAGGCGGCATATAACAGAGAAAATACTGATACAAAAATGATAAAACTTTTTCTGAAAAGAGATTTCAAATTAAAATTAATCATATTGTTTTCTCCTTGTATCAACATTATAGGAGACGGATTCTGTTTTTCCAATGGCAATCTGCGTGGAAGGATTGTCTAATTTTTATACATTTATTGATATAAAAAACCAGATAACTCATTGTAATAATAATGTTTATTTTTGGCACAACAGTTGCAATGTTTTTATAATAGAGGCCTATTACTATGTCTATACCTATATCCAAAATGATTTTAATCAGTCTTCTATTATCTGTATATTTGTTTTCACAGGATTATGAACAAGGACAGGCAAAAGCAGATCATACCCAAATGACTAGCAATAAGTTTACAAAAATTAGAGAACAAATGGCTTTAATACCAGAGGATATCTATTTTAAAAAAGAGGCAATTAGCGTTATAGAAGAGATGGAGAATAGTACGAGTGTTCAAAAAGGATTGGCAATTGAAACAAACGGTTTTAATAAAGTCTACGAAGCAAAAGCTGATACACTGAACAAATTAATTACTCCGGTAATGAAAAATATCGATTTTACCAAAGCAGTATCGGAATATAAAAGCCTGCCGCAGGAACAACTACAAAACCAAAAATACTACGCGCTGCATATCCTTGATACTATTCATTCCGATGTTTTCTCTCCAACTAATAAGGTCTTGTTTCCTTCCAAGAAGGACCAACATATTATAACCTTAAGTGAAGCTCTTACTCTTAAGAATGGCAATCTTCTTTTTGATTGTGACACGTCCAGTTTTGGTTATGTCGAAACTCTTGAAAGAAAATTTGGTGTTAAAAAAAGTCCAATAGTCCTTTTGGATTGCCCCCGGCATATGTTAATCAGATGGAAATTTAATGATGATATTTATATTAATTGGGAAACAACTGCCGGAATGCAACCATCACAGGACA
>JAPLFT010000334.1 GCA_026390535.1 Pseudomonadota bacterium | reverse complement strand
TTTTGAGTGTTAATACCCTGCTGACAAATCCGGACGAACTTGTGTCAGCGTTCAGGGATCAGGGTATAGATGTTGAAAAAGTAAGTTTTGATATTAAAGTAAATGATGGTTCATCATCCAGTTTTAATACACTGAGGACATTTTACGGAAAGATATTCAAGACCCCGGAGTTTGAAAAAGGATTTTTTATTATCCAGGATTTTTCATCTCAGATAGCGGTGAATTTACTGGAACCGTTCAAAGGAATGAAGATGTTGGACATATGTTCAGCACCGGGTGGAAAAGCGATAACATCAGCCATAAAAGTAGATGATAATGCCAGTATAACCGCCATTGATGTTTCCTCAAGCAGGCTTTTCAGGGTGCATGAAAATATCAAGAGGATGAATATTAATTCCCTAGACGTTATATCCGCGGATTTTATGGAACACAATTTTGAACCGGAAAGTTTTGACAGGATTTTTCTGGATCCTCCATGCAGTGCCCTTGGGATCATGGGAAGGAGCCCGGATGTAACATGGAAAAAATCACCGGAACTCATAAAAGAGCTGTCATCTCTGCAACTTAGAATGTTTCTGCGAGCCATGGATCTTGTTAAAAGAGGCGGTAAAATAGTCTACTCAGTTTGTACCTTTACACAAGCGGAAACAGCTGATGTAATTAATAATGTACTTTCCGCAAACGATAACTTTAGAAAGACCCGTGATTTTATATATACTATACCTAACGACCTGGGAATGGATGGACTGTTTATCGCTGTTTTGGAGAAAAAATGACAGATCTTTATAAGGACAAGGATAAATTAATAGATGTTCTTGAGAAAAAGCTTAAAGAAAAGGAATCCGAACTCAGCGAGCTTTATTCGCTTCTTGAACGTCTAAATTCTTACGTAAAGAATTTAATAGAAAACACAGAGACGGGTATAAGGTCTGCTATGTGTCTGCACAGAAAATTTGCAACAAAAAAGATCCCAAATGTGAATGATATAACTTTTTCGTCACGTTATATAATCTCAACTTCGGAAATTAACAGCTATTTTGATTTTTTTGCGCTGCCTGATGATGAGGGGGCCGGACTTGTGATCTGTGACGCTAACGGTTACGGCGTTTCTGCTATGTTGATGAGCATTGTTGTAAGCCTTATAGAAACCCCATACATAAAGTCCGCTAAAATTTTTATGGAAACGGCACTCAAAGACGTCAATCAGTATCTTGAAAAGGATAATGGTCTTACCTTTAATCCAAAAGGGAAGAGCGCAGCAATGGTTTATCTTATGATACAAAAAAAAGGATTATTACTTAAATATTGTTCCGTCGGGATGCCCGGTATCATAGTTGCAAGGGGGGTGGACAGAAAGATCCTTGGTAACGTAAACGGTAATCTGATTCAACACAACGGAATTAAAAGTTTAGAGATACAAGAGGGCACATTTAAATTACACCCCGGAGACAGAATAATAGTTCCCAACAACAGTCTTGTGAATGCCGTAAATGATTCCGGTGATAAATTTACAATGGATGGACTTATTAGGGGATTGACCAATTCCGAACATCTTGCAATAGCAGATGTGGTAAACAATGTAGGATTTGAATTGGACTCGTTTATAGGGAGTAAACGGACACGCCTGCCAGGAGATCTCGTTCTTACTGGCATTGAGCTTGAAAGAAAAATGCTCTACGTGGTCTAGACTTGAGGAGTCCCATACCAGTCGAAAAACTGACACATCATTATTTAATACCTATAAAATGCTAACTGGCATTATCTGCTCCTGTTATACTTAATAGCAAGGACAATAATACCGATAAGTGAATTACTATGCCTAAGTGTTCAAATTGCGGCAAAAGCACTAAGGTGCTGGTTTCCTACGGAGACATGCTTCTCTGTAATGGGTGTGCCTCTTCTTATGATGTTGAGGAAGATAACGTCAATGATACAAAAGGGATGTGGTTGGTCCGCACCACCGATGGGAAAATATTAGGCCCATATGAATATGAGCCTTTGAGAGAGTTAATAGCGGATAAAAAAATCGTTTTTTTAGATGAAATATCCCGTTCAGGCGATGACTGGACTCTCATAAAAAATATAGAATTCTTTAGAGATATTGCGCTTAAATCGTCTTATAACATTAGTGAACCGACCAGGGATATAGATCTAAACAAGATACGTACAGAATCTGAGCCTGTACAGGTTGAGATAATAACCAAAAGACAGAGTACGCGTCCTCCGATTTTTAAACATAGGAGAGAACCTGAACCGGGAACTAAGAATTATCAGCAGAGACTAATGTGGTGGAAAAACAGGAAGGCAATATTTGGTCTGGTTACATTAACTTTAATAGGTGCATGGGCAATATCCGTTTACGTAATAAAAATGCAAAATAAAGAGACCGATATGTTTAAGATGATCTCCGGCGGTGATACGTTTAATAAATATTATATAGAAGGTCGAGAATTTGAAGAAGGCGGGCTTTTTAAAGAAGCCTCAAAATATTACGATAAGGCGCTGGCTTTAAAAAGTAATCATTCCGGCGCAAAAATAAGAAAAGCCGCGATTAACCTTGTTATAGACGGTGATATCAGCTCCGCAGAAAAAGATCTGGAGAAATTATACAGCGAAACCAATATAGGAAAAATAACAGATCAGGAGGAGCAAGCAGATATAAAAACATTTCTCGGCATACTTGAATTTAAAAAGGGGAATAACCAATCTGCAATAGGATATTTTTATCAGGCACTTGCTGTAAAACCGACTTATGCGTATCTTTATTACAACATCGGTGTAATACTTTTTAAACAGGGAAATTATACGGAAGCCCTGGAATATTTCAAAAATGCTCAAAAGCTGTTACCGATGTTCACCGATGCCATGCTTTATGAGGGGCGTTCTTTTATGAAGCTGAACCGTTTCAGAGAAGCGTCAAAGGTTTTTGCGGAAGGAATAGTGCAAAATCCCAATATACGCCAGTTCTATATCCTGGGCGCATATTCCGCTTTTAAAGTCCAGGGGGCTGACAAAGCTTTAGATATTCTGGAAAATATTACC
>JAPLFT010000007.1 GCA_026390535.1 Pseudomonadota bacterium | reverse complement strand
CCGGAAGTATCAATCCTCCTATTCTTTTATCGGGATCATTACCAAGGATGACATCTATAGCAGGTGGTACTATCTTGTGCATGCAGAGCACAGAAAAATTATTTAATTTATCACGTTCTGCCGTTCTTATTGTTGAACCTATTAATGGAGCCGTGGTTTCAAATCCTATACCAAGAAAGATAATCTCTTTATCGGGACTTTCTTTTGCTAATCTTAATGAATCAAGCGGGCTATACACAATTTTAACGTTTTTATAGTTTTGAAGAAAATCATTTTCACTCGGAATTTTTAACATATCTCCAAATGTAGCTATTATAAATTTATCGTCCTTTGCCAGCTGTATAGCTGCATTTATTTCCCCTGACGGTGTAACACAGACCGGACATCCCGGGCCGCTTATTATCCTTATGTTTTTAGGTAGTAAGGACCGGATACCGGTTCTTGCAATACTCATGGTGTGAGTACCACAAACCTCCATTATACAAATATCTCTTCGGGATATTTTCATTATATTGTTCTTTATGTCTTCTACCTTATTCATATTGTTTTTTATCTCGCTTTTTCTATCTCACTCCAAAGACCAAGATTATCTTTAGCCTCCTCCTCTGAAACTTTTTCTATTATAAACCCTGCATGGACCAGTACATATTCGCCGAGTTTTACAGAGGGCATCAACATGCTGGACACTTCCAGCTTTGCGCCTCCGGCATCCACCTTAACTTTATTATCTTTCATCAGTTCAACAATTTTAACCGGTATTGCTAAACACATAATAACCTCACAAAATACTCTGACCAAAAGAAACACCGGCATCGTTGATGGGTATTTCGTAATTAAAGAAATATTTCATTCCGCTCTTTTTCATCTCCTCGTTTAACAATTTACAAAGGAGTGAATTTTGAAAACATCCCCCTGAAAAGACTATATGTGCTGGTTCTTCTTTTTTTATAATTGCCAGAATGGCATCAACCACCCACATGTGGAATTTATATGCCACTTTTTCTATCGACTCCTCTGCATTAACATCTACTATAAGTTCTCTTATCATAGGCTCATAATCTAAAATATCCTTATCTATAGAGACGTTATATCTGGAGATCTTATCTTTTGAGTTGTTTAAAAAATTCTCTGCCTGTTTTTGCAATAGTATTGCAGCCTGAGCCTCGTAGCTAACCTTTTGTATTATACCACAGAGGGCGGCCACTCCATCGAACAATCGACCAAGTGATGACACTAAAGGACAATTTATTCCCTTATCTATGATCCCGTTAATAAGTGTTTGTCTTTCTTGAGATATAAATTTAGATCCAACAATCCTGCCGGTTTCCTTTATATCCTTTGATATGGATATGGCGATCCTATCTATCTCATCTATTGCCTTTTCTCCTCCAGGTAGAGGAAAATACTTAAGATGCATAGATCTTTTAAATTTTCTATAATCCTTATTAATATCCAGAAACTCAAAACCCCAGATATTACCGTCAGTTCCATAACCCGTACCATCGCATATAATACCAAGGACGCTCTTGCCTAATAATCCATTCTCGGCCATTGCACTCAAGGCATGAGCATGATGATGATAAATTTTATTGTAGTTTTCATTATAATTTTCATATCCTGGATGGGCATCAATATTTATCTTATCCGTCTTAAAATCCAGAAGTTTTAAAAATTTAGTTATCTCCCCTTTTTGATAATCATAATTTCTGACATCGCTCAGGTCACCTATGTGCTGAGACATGTATATTTTATTGTTCTTTTTTATAGAGAATGTATTTTTTAAATTAGCACCCATGGAGAGGTTGTCGCCCCATACAGTATTCCCGATATTAAACGCAGTGGGGACCATCCCTCTTGCCCGTCTTATCACCTGAACCTCATTGTTAACGATCTGAACTATTGAATCATCACATCTGTTCACAATATCCCTGTTGTGAGTAAGGGAATAATCTACTATCTCATCTTTCATAAGATCAAATATCTGTTCGTCATTAATGGCGATGGGCTCATCCGTTTTATTTGCAGATGTCATTATCAAAAGGTCTATATGCTCAAATAGGATATGATGAAGCGGTGTAAACGGGAGTACAATACCCAAATAATTATTGTCCGGAGAGATGTGATCAAAACTATTATCTTTTTTTCTTAATAGCACTATCGGTGCTGTCCTTGATGTCAGTATTTCTCTTTCCTTGTTGGAAACGTAACAGATCTTCTCCACTGTAGCCATGTCTTTAGCCATCATCGCAAAGGCTTTTGCCGGACGGTTCTTTTTTATTCTGAGCCTGTTTACGGCAGCTTTATTATACGGATCACAGGCAATATTAAAACCGCCTATGCTCTTAATGGAAATAATAGCCCCGTTTTTTATGAGTTTAACGGTCTGGGAAATTATCTTTTTTGCATCATCAAATGATTCTTTTAAGTTTAAAAGTCTTATAGACGGGCCGCATTTTGGACATGCGTTCGGTTGAGCATGAAATCTTCTATCGTTGGGATTGTTATATTCTTTCTGGCAATCCGGACACATGGTAAAAATCGACATGCTCGTTTTTTTTCTGTCGTATGGACGATCTTTTATTATACTGAATCTTGGGCCGCAATTTGTGCAATTGGTGAACGGATAAAGATATCTCCTGTTGGTTCTATCAAATATATCAGAGATACAATCATCACATGTAGCAATATCGGGGGATATTTCTGTTTCCTTGTATCCATGAGAATAACTGGTCAATATTACAAAATCATTATTCTGTTCAGGTTCTATATTCTCTATATTAAATCCGGTTATTTTTGCAAGCGAAGGCGGATTTTCTAAAAGTTTCTTTATAAATCCATTTATATCTTTTTCCGGACCCTGAGCTTCTATGGTCACACCTTCAGGGGTATTTACGACATGGCCGACCAGATTAAAATCGTGAGCATATCTGTAGGTTGTTGGCCTAAAGCCCACACCCTGTACAATGCCGCTTACTTTAATCCTAACTCTTTTTATATTCTCCAATTTGTTCATCCAACCATGTGTCCCATTCTATCAATGAATCAGGATTAACTGCCGATATCCTGAATATTTTACACTTTGGATTTATTTCTCTTATTTCAGTCTCTAATTTATTGAGATTTATCTTACATATATCTGCCAATTCAATTTTGTTTATGAGTATAACGTCCGCTTTATTGAACATCGGCAGGTATTTTTTTGGTTTATCGTCTCCCTCTGTTATAGAGTAAACAAGTACTCGTAGGTTTTCTCCCAAATCAAAACCGGCCGGACATACCAGATTACCGACGTTCTCTATGAATATTATATCCAGATCATTAAGATCAAGTTCATTCGCAGCCCCACTTATCATCCTTGCATCAAGATGACATCCTCCCTCTGTATTTATCTGTACCAAAGCAGCATTTTTCCCGGCAAGTCTTTCCGCATCTCTGCTTGTATATAGATCTCCTTCTATAATCGCCGTTCTGTATTTTTTATTAATATATTTTAATGAGTTCTCCAGTAACGTTGTTTTTCCTGCGCCGGGCGAACTTGTGATATTAATAGTATAGATCTTATGTCCCTTAAATCTTTTACGATTGTCGTTACCGACTGCATCGTTCTTTATCATTACATTCTTTAGAACTTTTATTTCCATTCTTGAATACCTCTACGTGTTCATTCTTCAACCTCTATAGTTGATACAAAAAAACCTATTTGTTCGCTTCTTTCATATTCCAATATTGCGCCTTCCAGTCTGGTCCCCTTTACAAGTTCAGAAAAATACAGTTCAAAACTCTCCACCATAACCGTATAAGGCTTTCCATTCCCAAATACTATTTTTTTTACTTTTTTCCCCTTAAGATTAGAGAGATTATCTATAGTCTCATTTATTATATCAAAAGCATAACGAGCTATAGTCGCTTCGTGCATATTTAGATCCTCTCTTTCAAGCTCTTAAATGCTTTTATCCTGGATCTGATAAACCAGATAACGCCTATCAGTATCAACGCAATGATCACTGCATCGGCATTGTGCAAGACATGTCTTAACGAGCTGTTCTTATCATCCCATGCCTTACCCATTTTGTATCCCACCCACGTAAGCATCAGACACCATGGATAGCTTCCTATAAATGTGTAGATATGAAATTTTAATCTTTTCATTTTTGCCACACCGGCAGGAAAAGCTATAAAAGTTCTTATTACAGGTAGTAACCTGGCAATAAAGACCGTTTTCTCACCGTGCTTGGCAAACCATTTTTCTGCTATTTCCAGTTCATGCGGAGAAAGCAGGACATATTTACCATATCTATATATAGCCGCTCTTCCGCCGGCGTATCCTATCCAATAAGCTATCTCTGAACCGAGATTACATCCGATGGCACCGATAAGAGCCGCGATCCACAGGTTCATATATCCTATGGAGACCAGATATCCGGCAAAAGGCATTATTATCTCACTAGGCAACGGGATACATGCAGATTCAATCGCCATTAGCAGAAGGATACCGAAATAACCCAGTTGGCCAATTGTGCCCACGGTAAAAATTTTCAGTGTTTCTATTATTGTTTCTACCACCGATTACACCACAAG
>JAPLFT010000084.1 GCA_026390535.1 Pseudomonadota bacterium | reverse complement strand
AAGGCTTGAGTTGAAATCTCACATCTTGGATGTTGTTAACGTTAAGGACGATCATATAGTTCTGATAGAAGTAAAAACGATTTTGGCGTTTTCTCTAATATACTGCTGTTATAGTTTTCAAGGCGGCAAAGTTTTGCATTGGCATTATCGGCACATTCTATGTGTGGAATAAACCCGGTGTTTTTATATAGAGAGATGCTCAGATTATATACCTCATCCAGTATGTGATTCCTGTCATTGGAAGCGTTTATTTTTTCCATGCAATTTACCATGATTTCAAAATATGTATCGGGAGTATCTCCGCTTTTTTCCAATGGATTTAAAAGCAGAGATGCCATTTCCTGTATATAACTTGCGGCTACATATCTTTCCATCATCATAGGCATGCTTGTAAAACTGTGTTTTACTTTTTTTATACAGGATAGGTTAAAAACAGGATGACCCTGTGACATATTTTTTTGTATTTCAGCCTCAAATATCTGAAAATATTCTATTCCGCCCTTAAATCTTTTGGAAAGTCTTTGTCCTCCAAATGCAGAAGCACGGATTAGACCCATGTCACTTGTTAGAAGACAAAGATTTATGTGCCCGTCTCCAAAACTTTTTTTTGTTAAGAGTATCGCATCGGTAGAAATGATGTTGGAAATCATATCCTGGCTATTATATCGATAGCCATCAAATTAGTCGATATTAAAAGGTAGAGACAAACATTTACTAAGGATGAAACAGTGGCCGTAAAAGGTACAAAAGAGGTGGAAGGCCTTCTTTTTATTCTTGTCATTAATACGGGCATTATAAAGCCGATCAAAGTAGAGACGGGAAACAACGCAAAAACACTAAGAGCCACTACACATGATAGTTTTGGGTTTTGATTGAATCCGAAATTAAATCCACCCGACATAACCCCAAAGATTATACCCATGATGATACTCAGCTTCATTTCCTTATATAAAACTTTTATTTTTGAATCACCGTCTAATTTTCCTAAAAATATATTTCTCGAAGTTGCAGCGGAAGTTTGGATACTGGATACAACCGACATCATTATTACAAGAGGGATCATTGTTATATAACTCATGGTATTAATTGGTATCTCTGTGATCTCTTGTGTAGCCAGGGCTGTTGCTATGCCTGCAAAAAAACAAAAAAACAGCCACCATGATCGTGTCTTAAAATATTCCCATATAGATGCATTGATCGGATCATCTATATAAGAGACCCCGGAATCCTTTAAAAGTTTTTGCGAGTTCTCATGTTTCATTATATCCATTACATCGTCTGAAGTTATTACGCCAACCAGCTGCTTGCCCTTGCTTACTACAGGGAGCTCAAGCAGATGATACTTATTAACTATCCTTAGAACTTCGTTAATTGGAATATGCGTTTTAACATAGAACGTGTTTTCATTTATTACTTTACCCATCTTTGTCGAGCCTGGGAATAACAGCAGATCGTTCAACGGCAGATAACCTAAAAGACGACTGTCTTTGTCAACTACGTAAACATAGATTATATGGTCAATGATCCTGTTTTTTTTCAGTTTTTTTATTGCATCATCTACATCGGTATCAGCATGAAATGATACCAATGACGGTGTCATCATTCCGCCGGCAGTATCCGGTTCATATCTCAGCAGTTTATTAATCTCTATAGAATCTTCCCTCTGCATCAGTCTTAATATCGCCTCTGCATCCATGACAGGTAAATATCCGAGTATATCCGCCGCATCATCGGGCTCCATATGATGGAATATTTCTCCGATCCTTTTATGATCCAGGCCGTTCAATATCTTTATTATTAATTTTTTATCGGTCATTTCTGACAGGATCTTTGCGGCATTGGGATTATCTATAATCTGATCAAAAAATACTTTTCTTTCTTTATCCCGAATACCTGGAAAAACCAGTGCCATATCCACAGGATGGACCCGACCGATCAGTTCACTTAGGTTTTTTGAATGTCCTTTATGGAAAAGATTTAATACGGTTTTTTTAAGTATAGAGGGCTTCACAAGGGGCTAAGCTAGCATACCTTGACGCATTGTTTAAGCGAAAATTATGCTACCTTTGACTTGACGGTCTTTATAGCATAAAACTGCGATAAAAGAGGAGACTGATATGCGAATAGGTATTAGTGCGATAGAATATTATCTGCCGGAAAAGATTATTGATAATGACTTTTTTGAGCATGCAAAGAATGAGTTTTTGGAACAGAAAGTCGGCATAAAGGAAAGGCATGTTGCGGCTGAAAACGAATATACAAGCGATCTTGCCGCAAAAGCCATCAACAATCTCCTGACCAAACACAACATAGACAGGAACGAAATCGAATTCCTTGTTCTATGCACACTTACCCCCGATTATATACTGCCGCAAACGTCCGCACAGGTTCAGACCATGTGCGAATTGCCAAATTCACTCTATTCCTTAGATATAAGGATGGGCTGTACCGGTTTTGTTCATGCGATTTCCATAGCCCAAAGCCTTATAGCGGGGATGGGGTTTAAGAAGGGGCTAGTGGTTACAGCGGATAAATTTTCAATATTTTTGAGCTATAAAGATTATAATGTAGATACACTTTTTAGCGATGCAGGGGCGGCCGTTCTTGTAGAACGGGATCCCAAGCTCTTTGAGATAATGGATCATGATTTTGGCACAGATGGCAAGGGGGCCGAACATATTATTATCCCGGCCGGTGGTTCAAGATTGAGGATCAGTGAAGAGACTTCAAAATTTGAATACATAAAACCCGGTGTTGAACGTTCTAAGAACTACTTGTATATGAACGGACGTCAGGTCATGAAATTTGCAAATGCCACAGTCCCTGTGTCAGCCGGCAAGGTAATGAAAAAAACCGGTATAACCATGGACGATATAGACTGGGTTGTTATGCATCAGGCGAATAAATTGATGCTTGAAGAGATAGGTGATAGATGCGGAATACCAAAGGAGAAGAATTATATTAACCTTTGGAATAAAGGTAACTCAATATCGTCGTCTATACCGATCGCAATGCATGAACTCCTGGAAAAACATGAACGCTGTAACCATGGACGCTACTGGATGATAACGGGATTTGGATTTGGCTTTACCTGGGGAGCAACCACGTTAAAATACGTCGGTAAATAATTGCGGGACTATTACCACCTAATTCCCTTTATAAGCTTATCAATTTGAAAAAATAGGACTGCTTCATCAGGTTTTGCCTTACAAAGACATCTAAATACATTCTTGTATTCTTCCGTAGTCATTTTGAAAACTTCAGGCTCACAGATAGGTGGGAAAAAAGTACTGACTTTATTTTCTGTGGAACTCAAACAAGCCGATAGATCTTCTTCTTTAATCGAGAACATAGTTTTGCTGTCATCTGCCAATAGTTTTTCAATAACACCGCTGCGTGCGACTTTACCATCGGATGTTTTAATCTCTGCAGGGTTCATTATGTACCAGTAGTCCTGGTTATATTTAATTTTTCTAACAAGGAAATAATCGTCTAAGCCACAATACCCGCTATACCAGTTCCTATATTTTATGTAATTGATTGGTTCTTCAGCATGTACAAAAGGTATTATTATGAAGAGTATAAGAAATAGTTTTATCATTTTAGGCTCTCCATTTTGGCAAAAATGAGCTACTAGTAATTGAAGCAATAAACATGCCTAATGACAGTGTCTTAGATAGCATAAACGCCAAACCCTTGTCCACAAGGCACTTTGAGCTATAAAAAACTTAATAAAACCATGAGATTACACTTATTATAGGAGAATGGACTCAATGCACCTGTCTAATGTTTAGACTCTTCCTTCTTATAAGCTATATAGAATGCCGAGCCTACAAAGGATATAAGGATGAATATAACCTGCCAGATGGTTATGGTGTCTGCACCTATCGTCGTCTTGGTTCCAAGTGACCATTCAAACAGCTTCAAAAATGCCGCCTGACCTATGCCTATTCCTGCCGGTGTTATCGGTATGGCCATGGTTATCAGTCCCAAAGGTACTATGAAAAAATATGAAAATATTCCTAATTGATCAAATCCCAGCGCCAGGGCGATAAGATAGAATATTGTTATATTCAGCGCGTGATTTACAAAAGATAATAAAAGAGCGTATGTGAGATATTTGTGTTTATATCTGTAGGCATGGAATGCATCATAAATTTTATTTAGAAAATTCGATAACGGAAGTTTATTTATCAGGTTATTAAAAAAAACATTTTGTCTTATCCGTCTGGAAAGGCCAAAGGACGTCATGATGATAATTGCTAACAGCGATATAAGGATAATCATACCCAGGGATCTGAGCGCTCCATTCTGTAAAACAACTTTTATATTCATTAAAAGTCCTACAGCACAAATAATTATTAAAGCTGCAAGTCCTATTATCCTATCCAGCAAAACTGTTAACACGGATGATATCTTACGGCCCTTTACTTTTTTTGCTATATAGACGCCCTTTATAATGTCTCCACCGACAGCTCCCGGCAAAACGGATGTAAAAAATATCCCGATGAATCCAAGAGATATAATTTCCTTATTGTCTAGGATTATGTCCTGCCCTTTTAATAACAGCTTCCATCTGTAGAATGTTACAAAAATTGCAATCAGCATGATTAAAAAAGACAGGATTATTAATCCAAAATTATCCTTTGCCCCATATATAGCTCTAACATTAAGCCGACCGGAATGTATCATGTACCATATTATTGCTACAGCGGCTGATATTTTTAGTAAGTAAATAGTAATTTTTTTAAAGTTCAAAACACCACACTCCAAAGTTTATTATATACTCTTTGGTGCAATATGCTAATTATTAAAGCATGAGAGCTTTTGCGTATCTTTTAACAATATATTTGGTATGGGGAAGTACTTATCTTGCGATGCGCGTTGGAGTAATGAACGGCAGCGGTTTTTCCCCGTTTTCTTTTGGTGCGGTAAGATTACTCATAGCCGGGCCGATAATACTTTTGATATCCTATCTGATGAAAAAACGGATAAGGATAACAGCGTCGGAATTTAAGAGCCTTGCATTATCAGGAATATTACTTTGGCTGACCGGTCATGGATTAATACTGTGGGGAGAGCAATATATAGAATCAGGATATACCGCGCTTATATTGGCGGCCTCGCCGGTATTTGTTCTCATAATGGAATCATTCCTTGATAAAAAAATACCTAACGTGTATTTGTCTCTGTTCATCCTGATAGGTTTTATAGGTACTGGGATACTGGTAATGCCCAAGTTAAAGGGCGGGCTTAACGCGGATTTTTTTGCCGTCTCTGTAATAGTGATAGGAATGATCAGCTGGGCAGCTGGTGCCTTGTATCAGCAGAGGCGTAAAGTTAGATTACCGTCACTGGCCATGTCCGGATATCAACAACTCTTTGGTGGTATTGGTTTTTTGATAGTGTCCATCATATTGCAGGAACCTCTCCCGCATCCCGCAACTTCCGCATGGTTTGCTCTGGTATATCTTATAATATTCGGCTCAATAATAGCCTTTACGGTATATCTTAAGGCCCTAGCCACAATTCCTATCAGTGTGGTTATGACGTACTCATATGTAAATCCTTTCATCGCGGTTATTTTGGGATATTTTATACTCAACGAAGATATATCATCATCGACTTTATTAGGCGGTATGATAATAGTTATCTCCGTATTTGGTATAATAGTTAAAAAAGGAAGACGATTAAAAGCATGAAGAGAACATTTCTTTTATTCTTGGCTTTATTTTTCTTTAAATTGAATGCGCAGAACGCTGATCCGTACAAAATAGATTATTCAAATTCAGAACCTCTGGAATATCAGGATGATCTGGATGATGAAAGCACAGATAATACTGCCAAAAAACATGACCTCAAATCCAGTGTCAACCCTGACGAACCGGATATGAAATTTGAATATGATAATTATACACCCAGAGGACTTGTAGGCACCGGGTTCAGCTTTTTCCCTATATACGAACGTGTAGACAGTAATACCACAGTCGGCGGTCTTGATTTTTCGTATTATTTTAGACGGTACGGAGAGCCTCCCCAGAGCAATCCCAACTATATAAGAACTGTTTTTACTGCCGGTCAGAATCAATATGTTAATCTTGGAATTGATTTCGATAATTACTGGAAAAACAGTGAATACAACATATATGCATCAGTCAATTATCTGAGGAGATGGGCAGCGTATTATGAAATAGGCAAAAACAACCCGCAACTTTTAGGTACATACAGGGCCGATGACGCAAGGTTTGATTTGATGTACAGGCAAAAGATCCTTCCCTCTTCTTATATAGGCGCCAAATACGAGTATGAAAATGATAATATGAGTTCAAGAACACCTTCCAATGTGTTTGATGAAAAAGTTTTTACCGGTCTTACAGGCGGCGGTGTTTCTGGGCTTGGTATCGTCTTTGGCAATCTGCCTAATGAAAGCATTTTTTCCCCGCGTAATAGTTTTGCTTATGAATTATCCGGTATTTTTTATCTGAATATTCTCGGGAGTAAATCGAACTTTGGAAAATATACGATTGATGTCAGAGAATATCTGGGCATTTTTAAAAATCATGTCCTTGCATTGCAAGTATATATGAATTTTACCAGTGGAACGCCGACTTATAAACAATTACCCAGCATAGGAGATATCTTTAGGGCATATTCTCACGATAAATATATGGATTATCATATGATGGCAATAAAAGGCGAATATAGATGGACGTTGTTTGAGGGGTTTTCTCTTACGGCATTTTTAGGTGCCGGTTACCACTCCAAAGCGATAAATAAATTCAGATTAAATGATTATCTACCGTCATATGGAGCCGGATTCAGATATCTATTAAGTCAGGCTCTCAATTCATATGCAAGGTTGGAATATTTTGAAGGCAGAGGGTCAAGAGGTTTTATGCTTGGCATAGGAGACGATTTATAAGAGGTGTTTATGAGATTAAAAACGATCCTGTTTTTGTTAATCTCAGCTATTGTAATTTCATCATGTTCAAAAAAAGAAGAAAAAGTCCTCAATATATATTCAAGACAAAAAATACAATTTTTAGAGCCGGCCAGGATCTCATCTATATATGAAGAAAGAATAGCAAGGCAGATATATGAAACGCTGTATGAGTTTAATTATCTTAAGGATCCATATAAACTTATACCTCTTATAGCTGCGAATCTTCCGCAGATAAACAGGGATAAATTGACCTATACTATAAAAATAAAACAGGGTGTCAAATTTGCAGATGATCCCTGTTTTAAAAATACAAACGGAAAAGGCAGGACTGTTAATGCCAGGGATTTTATCTATTCATTGAAATATTTTGCCGCTTCTCCTTCTTTTCACAAGGCATATTTTATGTATTATATAGACGGATTGATAGATTTCAGGAGGAAAGCAAAGGAGGCGTATAAAAAAGGACAAACACTCACGGAATTTATAAAAACAAATGAAGTAAAAGGACTTAAGGCGGATGATGAATACACATTGAGTATAAGAATAGTTCAACCGTGTACATATTTTCTTGAAACAATAACCATACCGGAGGCAAGTATTGTCCCAATAGAGGCGTTGGAGTATTACGGCGCTAATTTTAATGTTCATCCTGTCGGTACAGGTCCATTTATACTTAAGGAATTGAATAAAAACAATGAAACTGTTTTAGTAAGGAATCCTAACTATACCCATAGTCAATACCCGACAGAGGCAACCGAAGAAGAAGAAAAAGAAGGTTTATTAAAAGACACCGGCAAACCATTGCCTTTGGTTGATAAGATAGTTGTAAGACATCTAAAGACCGATAGAGAAAGACAGAGTGAATTTGATAAGGGAAAATTAGACATATATAGTCCTGAACATGAATCCTTATATGAGTATTTCCCAAAAAATAAAGAACTTTCCAAGGAATATAGAGATATCGGGACAAAAGTAACTCAAATTGATAACACCAAATTTACCGGCATACTTTTTAATATGAATGATCCGTTAATAGGCAAAAACAAGTATCTACGTCAGGCTATAGTCAATGCCTTCGATAATGCCAAGAATATAGATGTATTTTTTTATGAGCGCCCCATAACGGCATATTGGATAATTCCACCGCATGTATTTGGTTATGATCCCAATTATAAAAGTCCATATGTGTATAATATCAGTGAGGCTAAAAAAGCTTTGTCTAGGGCAGGATATCCAAACGGCAAAGGCCTTCCGGAGATCATTTTTCTTTTGGAAGAAGATCCTTTGATGCATAGGATAGGAAAATTCTTTGAAGAATCCATGTCTAAAATAGGCATTAATGTCAAACTGGAATTTGTAGATAATCCGGAAAAAATCAACCAAACCGTCGAGGATAAAAAAAATCATATACATCTGTTTATGGCCTCGGGATATTCTATATTTAGTTCCCCTGAAGTCTTACTCAGGCTTTTTTATAAAGGCAGGAGCAAATATAAGACGAACTATTCGGGATACTATAATCAGGAATATGAAAAACTTTGTGATAAGGTTTCATTGATGGAAGATGGTCCTGAAAAACTTAAAACCTTGAATCGCATGAGGGATATAATCATAAATGATCATGTGGTAATTCCGATGTCATTCTCGGTCCTTTACAGACTTTATTACGATTATGTACAAAACTATAAACCTCATGTAATGATGTTCGATAGATATAAATATTTGAATATAGATACGGAAGAAAAATATCGTGTATTAAAACGTCTATCTAATAAGAGGTAATCTTGGATATTACGATTCCATTTATTCCTGCCTGGACTACGGCCTGGGTTATTATTCCGCTTCTTATAATCCTGGCGAGAATAACAGACGTCAGCCTGGATACTATAAGAGTGATCTTTATATCCAAGGGATTAAGATTTCTTGCCTCCGTGCTCGGTTTCTTTTCGGTACTTGTATGGATCATCGTTATAACCAGCGTAATAAAGCATCTGGATCATCCTGTATATTACATCGCATATGCCCTCGGTTATGGTCTTGGCAACTATATAGGAATGACCATAGAGAGGAAAATACATCTTGGTTATGCCATAGTAACGATAATTACAGATAAGGAATCAAAAGCCCTATTGAAGGTTTTAGCCACTGAAGGATTTGTTTTTACTGCCAGTGATACTATTTCCAAAGGAGGTCCTTCCAAGATGATCTTTAGCGTTATCCAAAAAAAGAGGCTGAACTATTATATGGGTATAGTTAAAACATTTGTGCCTGATGCGTTTTATACTATTGAGGATGTGCGTTCTGTGAGTAAAGACAGATCTGTTGTTCCAATATGTAAGAACAAATGGCTTGATAAATTAAGACTAGGTCGTTCGTGTAGAGGATAAAACTAACAATAACAATAGGTTAAACAACGTGTGGATGCGTTTATTGCGGCAAATTAAGCCTTTTAATGGGATCAAAACTTAAAATATGCGCACACAGAGCTTTTCATGCCTGCTTTTTTGGACTATATCTGTGAACAATAAAAATAACTTAGGGAGAAAAAGCTATGACAATGACAAGTGGACATGCAAAGAATTTGCAAAAACCGAAAGGAAAACTCGGCATATTAATACCGGGTCTTGGCGCTGTTGCTACGACTTTTATTTCAGGTGTTGAATCTATAAGGAAAGGGTATCAACCCCCAATAGGTTCTGTTACTCAAATGGGACATATAAGACTTGGTAAGCGTACGGATAATCGTCAGCCTCTAGTAAAGGATTTTGTTCCTCTTGCGGATCTTAACGATATAGTTTTTGGCGGATGGGATATATTTGAAGATAATTGTTATGAATCCGCTATACATTGCGGAGTTCTTCCAAAAGAAATGTTGGACAAGATCGCTCCTTTCCTTAAATCCATAACACCTATGAAGGCTGTTTTCGATAAGGAATATGTTAAAAAAATAGACGGACCTAATGTCAAAACAGGCAAATCAAAAATGGATCTTGCAGAACAGCTGATGAAAGATATAGAGAATTTTAAGAAGAACAATAATTGCGATCGTCTTGTAATGGTTTGGTGTGCTTCCACGGAAGTTTATAAACAGGAGACTGCGGTTCATAGCT
>JAPLFT010000202.1 GCA_026390535.1 Pseudomonadota bacterium | reverse complement strand
AGCCAAAGCTTTCTTGTCGAGGACCTTGTTGTAATCTTCAAAAGGAACAACGGCCGGCATGATATCGAACAATATTACTCTTCCAACCGTGGTGTCATATAATTTTCCGTTCAACCTTGTCTTTATCTTAGCGTGAAGGTCTATAGCTCCTGAATTAAATGCATATATAACCTCTTCCGGACTTGCAAAAAGTTTTCCTTCACCGGCTGCTCCTATCCTTTCTCTTGTAAGATAGTAAATACCAAGGACTATGTCCTGTGTAGGAACGACGATAGGTTTACCGCTTGCAGGGGACAGGATATTGTTTGTTGACATCATAAGGACCCTGGCCTCAACCTGAGCTTCAACAGACAGAGGAATGTGAACAGCCATCTGGTCACCGTCAAAGTCCGCGTTGAACGCAGTACATACAAGTGGGTGTAACTGAATAGCCTTACCCTCTATCAACACTGGTTCAAAAGCCTGGATACCCAATCTATGCAGCGTCGGAGCACGGTTCAAGAGCACCGGATGTTCCCTTATAACTTCAGCTAGAACGTCCCAAACCTCGTCCTTTTCTCTTTCAACCATTTTTTTCGCAGATTTAATGGTCGTAACATATCCCTTCTCTTCCAGTTTATTATAGATAAACGGTTTGAAAAGTTCCAACGCCATTTTCTTTGGAAGACCGCATTGATGTAATTTAAGTTCCGGACCAACGACGATAACGGAACGTCCGGAGTAATCCACACGTTTACCAAGAAGGTTCTGTCTGAATCTTCCCTGCTTACCCTTTATCATATCGCTAAGAGATCTTAACGGACGTTTATTGGGGCCGGTGAATACCTTTCCACGACGGCCATTATCAAATAACGCGTCAACCGCTTCCTGAAGCATTCTCTTTTCATTTCTTATGATTATCTCTGGAGCATTAAGTTCCTGAAGTCTTTTTAATCTGTTATTTCTGTTTATTACCCTTCTATATAGATCGTTCAAATCCGATGTGGCAAATCTTCCGCCATCCAGAGGGATAAGAGGTCTCAGATCCGGAGGAAGAACAGGGACAACTTCCATTATCATCCATTCGGGTTTATTGGGAGATGCTCTAAAAGACTCAACTATCTTAAGTCTTTTTGCAAGTTTCTTCAATTCAGCGTCAGATCTTGTATCCCTTATTTCTTTTCTCAGTTTTATTGCAAGTTCATTGATGTCTATGTTCTTAAGTAATTTTCTTACTACGTCTGCACCCATTCCGGCTTCAAAAGCATCTTCGCCGTATTCGGATACGGCAGACTGATACATCTGTTCAGAAAGTATCTCGCCTTCCTTCAAATCGGTCTCGCCGGGATCCACGACTATATAAGCTTCACAATAAAGAACTTTTTCAAGATCTTTTAAGGACAGATCCATTATTCTGCCTATACGTCTGGGAAGCGATCTTTGGAACCATATATGAGCAACAGGCGTTGCAAGCTCTATATGTCCCATTCTTTCCCTGCGAACTTTGGTCTGTATGACCTCAACTCCGCACTTTTCGCATATTACGCCCCTGTGTTTCATCCTTTTGTATTTACCGCACAGACACTCATAGTCTTTTATAGGTCCAAATATCTTTGCGCAGAAGAGACCGTCCCTCTCAGGCTTGAAAGTCCTGTAGTTGATAGTCTCTGCCTTTTTTACTTCGCCATTGGACCATTCCCTGATCTTTTCAGGGGAGGCTATAGAGATTTTAAGTGCAATAAAACTCTGGGGATCTTTTGGTTTATCGAAAAAATTAAGTAGATCTCTCAAGTTAAATCTCCTCTATACTTTATTGTATTGTCGTGTCCTTCTCTATCAATTCGAAATTAAGTGCCAAACTCTGAAGTTCCTTCATAAGAACTCTGAACGATTCCGGCAATCCGGGCTCATGTATAGCTTCGCCCTTAACTATCGCCTCGTACGCCCTTGTCCTTCCGGCTACGTCGTCGGACTTGACCGTCAGGAATTCCTGCAAGGTATATGCCGAACCGTATGCTTCCATCGCCCATACTTCCATTTCTCCCAGTCTCTGGCCTCCGAACTGTGCCTTACCGCCAAGAGGCTGTTGAGTTACAAGGGAGTATGGTCCCGTTGAACGAGCATGTATCTTATCTTCAACCAGGTGATGCAGTTTCAACATGTACATAACACCAACTGTAACATCGTTGTCGTATGGTTCACCGGTACGTCCGTCGAACAATACTGTTTTTCCGTTCTCAGGAAGACCTGCGTACCCAAGTAGCTTGTGTATTGATTCTTCACTTGCACCGTCGAAAACCGGTGTATCGAATGATACTCCTTTATCCACCAGTGTTTTTGCTATCTTCTTCAATTCCGTTTCACTGCAAGTATCTATCAGTTCATCAACATTAGGGGAACTATAGATACCCTTTATGTATTTTTTGAGATTATCCGGACTCCATGCCTGAAGCATCTGATCTATCTTTTCTGCAATGCCTTTTGCCGCCCAGCCGAGATTAACCTCGAATATCTGTCCTACGTTCATACGTGAAGGAACACCAAGAGGGTTTAAAACTATCTGCAGCGGTTCACCGTATTCCGTGTACGGCATATCCTCTACAGGAAGTATCCTTGAAATAACACCCTTGTTACCGTGGCGACCGGCCATCTTATCGCCCACACAGAGTTTTCTCTTTATGGCGATGCCTATCTTGACCATTTTTATAACACCGGGAGGAAGTTCATCAACTTTCTTTATGTTCTCGACTTTCTCCTCGTAAAGTGCATTGATCATATCTATCTGATGATTAACCGTTTTTATGGTCTGGTTAACTTCCTCTTCAATCTCTGTCTTTAGAGGAACATAATTTATAAGTTCGAACGGAATAAGCCTAAATCCTCCAGCCCCATCTGCGAAACGCCATCTTCGCCGATAGAAACGCCAGCGTGGGAGCCGCAAAATACGATATGGGCGTCAGAGTAACTGGCCATGCGGATCTGATCAAAAGCACGCGTAAAAAAAGCTGCGAAAGTTGAAACAAATGGAATCTTGCCGCGCAAAGCCAGGCCTAAAGCGGTACCGACCATGTTTTGTTCGGCGATATACATTTCAAAAAATTGATCGGGGAATTTCGCTTTGAAAACTTCACTGTAAGTGGAATTGCTAACCTCGCCGTCCAACACCGCCATATCGCGAAATTTAATGGCGATCCTGGCCAAGGCCTGGCCGTAAGC
>JAPLFT010000028.1 GCA_026390535.1 Pseudomonadota bacterium | reverse complement strand
TTATGCCTGCCTGGTCTGCACCGTGGTCTGCATCAAAGGATAGAACAGTTGCAATTACCTGAGTTTCTGACCTGAAGGTCTCAGGAAATAGAGGTCTGATAGGTCTGTCTATTAGTCTGGATGTAAGTGTAGCTATATCGCTGGGTCTAGCTTCTCTTTTTAAATAGCCCCCGGGGATTTTACCTGAAGCGTAATATTTTTCTACGAAATCAACTGTAAGGGGGAAAAAGTCCAATCCCTCTCTTTGAGTTTTGCTTGATACTGCGGTTACAAGGACACGTGTATCTCCGAATCCTACAAGAACGGCACCGTCAGCCTGTTTTGCCAGCTTTCCGGTTTCGATTGTAAATTTTTTGCCGCCTAATTTTGTTTCAATTACTTTGTACATAGAACACTCCCTTGAAGGCCGTATTGCCTTCTATATTTTTATTTTTCTTGAAGCCATCGGTAATAATATTATTTTCTCAGGTCCAACTCTTTAATGAGTTTGGAATAGCGATTAGCGTCTTTTTTTCTAAGATAGCTGAGTAGGGTCTTTCTTTGACCAACCAACTGCATAAGGCCCAATCTTGAGTGAAAATCCTTTTTATGGGTCTCGAAATGCTTTGTAAGTTCATCGATTCTTTGAGTTAAAATAGCGATCTGCACCTCTGGAGATCCGGTATCGCCTTCATGTGTCTTAAACTTTTCGATTGTTGTAGTCTTTTTTTCCTTAGTAATCACTTCTCTTTTCTCCTGTCTTTTCTTTATTTTACCTTTTGGTTCAGGGCAGGGATTTAGCATAAACGGCAAATAGTGTAAAGATATAATTATTGCCATATGTTATAGTGCATTAGCCTCTGGGTGGCCTTGACAGGGGGTGCATAACCTAGTAATACCCCTTCTTGGGTGCCCTCGTAGCTCAGTTGGATAGAGCACTAGATTCCTAATCTAGTTGTCACAGGTTCAATTCCTGTCGGGGGTACCAGTTTATCACTTCTTTTTCCTTTATGCTTCGTCAGACTTCGGACTCAGCTCCTGCGCTGTATGTTCGTATACAGCTTAGTTGCCTCGCTTTGAGTAATCCTCTTTTATAGAAACTTCTGATATTCTAAAATATCTTCTACCTTGCACTTAAAAAAACCACACAACTTGTCTATCATCTCTAAGGTAGGGTTATATGGCCAACCGTTCCTCATTTTATAGAGTGCTACATGAGATACACCCATCTGTTTAGCCAACGCCCTATTAGATACACCGTGTCGTTTATCTAGTTTTCTTTTCTTTATTAGTTTTTCTAGTTTAAGCCTAACCATTAAGGCATCTTACAATTTTACCTGTTTCTGTCAATTAACAAAAACTATTGACATTTTGTTATCTATTGATTAACATGTTATCCATTAGATACCAACGGGCGGTTGGGTTTTCTTGTTGAACCAGATCTAATCGGCAACCTTAGAAACACTTCTTTATTCGCATCGTGGAAAGCCAAAAACTTATAAAAAAGAAGACATTACACATATTAGGCATTTTGAGCGATATATCAGTTTCTTTGCATGATACTTCAGTCTAGGGGTTACTATGCGAGGATATTTAGTTGATAATTTTTGTATGAATAGGACTTTTGGAGAAATATTAGAAATGCTTCTTGAAAAAAATCATCTGTCTGTAAGAAAATTTTCAACCGAAATTAAAGTAAGTCCTAAAACAGTGGGCGAATGGATTGGCAAAAACGGGAGATTTCCTAATTCTCCATCTATAATAAAGAGAATAGCGGATTATTTTAATATAAGTGTTCATGAATTACTTTACGATGAGATAGACCCTACGAGTATTATTGACTCATTTCTTAATAAAACAGAAATTTATAGTGGATACTATAAACTAACAATCGAAAAAGTGGATATACCTAATCGAGGATAATAAAAAAAATAGGTGGTGTTTATGAAAATTTCATTGAGTTTAATCTTTATTGTAACGGTTTTTTGTAGCGGCTCTCTCTACTCTAACTTAATGATTGCTCCTACAAGATTGGAAGTTAAATTGGAAGGACAGGCAACAGAATCTTTTGTCGTGGTTAATCAATCCGCTGATAAATTAAAAATAGGGATTGAACCCATTCCGTTTGGTGCGAGCGGGGTTTCTGCGGAAAGTGCTGCAAAAACAGATATAAGCAAATATATAAGCATCAATCCTAAAGTAATAAACCTGGCAGCCGGAAAAAGCAGGGTTGTTAGGGTTACCGTACGAGCTGACCAGGAAGTTAAGAAGAAAAAAGGTGAATACTACGCAAGACTTCTTTTTAAAACGATAGAAAAAGAGAAAAGAGAAATAACAAAGAAGAAAGAAAAGGCTCCTAAAGATGTTTCAATGGTTGTTGATCTTATTTTCAACGTGTCGATCCCTGTTTATGGGACTGTAGGTTCCGGCACTCCGGAAATTAAAACGGAATGTTTTATAGATAAAGAAGGACCGAAGGTTAGATTGATCAATAGCGGCTTATGGCGTTTTGACGGGAATTTAGTTCTATATTCCAAGAACAAAGATGCTGAATTAACAAAAGAAAGAGTTATGATGGTCAGAGAAACCTCAAGAGAAATACCTATTAAATTGAAACAGGAAGAATACCTATTAAATTGAAACAGGAAGAATTGAAAGACACAGTTCCCCTGGAGCTTGTCACTATAGACAAAAAGAAATCAGTAAAATTGTTGAATAACAATTGCTTTTTTAAACCGATTTTAGCAGCAACTGATACGACGGCAAATACTGCTATCACCGTTAAACCAACGGCTAAAAGTAAGAAAGGCAAAATAACGGATGGCAATTAAATTGATTGGTGTTGCATAATTATTATACAGAGCATAATTCTTTCATAAAAAAACTATTTTTAGCTTTTCTTATAAATCTGATATGTTTATCTAATCCTTTGCTGGCTAACGATCCGGCACCAACTCCAACCCCTCCGGTAGATGATAATATTGCGGTGCAGGATAGGAGCAATTATTACGAACAGGCTAAAGAAAAGTATAAACCTCCGAAACTTCTGAAACCTCCAAAGGTAAGTGAAGGGTTTGTCGCTTTGATAGTGAGCCAGTATATATCGGATACTTATTATAGGGTTTACGTGGACGAAAATGAAGATCCATATGTAAATATCAGGGGTTTTGTTTCCGATTATCTTGGCTTTGAGAACGTTAAATGTGATGTAAAAAAATTATATTGTGAATGTACTATGCCTCCCAATGATACGTTTTTCTGGTTTGACGGGAAAAATGCGGAACTGGGGAATTCGGAGGGCAAACCTCAAAAATTTGATCCGATGTCAATCGTGATAAAGGATGACGATATTTGGGTCAGATTCGATGTTATTGGCGAATGGTTACCACTGGATGCGAATTGGGAATTGGACACCTACATATTGGGGCTAAAACCGCGTTTCAAACTTGTTTATGATAAAAAAATAGAACATCAGGAAATGTTAAAAAAGCTAAAAGCCAGAAAAGAAGAGCAGGCTGCCGAGGAAAGAAAAAAAATAATCTATCCTGAAGATCTTTTTGACGCTTCTGCCAGATATAGATTGGGTATTATAAAACCGACCAGAGGTGCATCTTCTTCAAGCATTGATTATGAATTAACTCTGGATGCTTTTACCGGTACCGGTAAACTTGGCCAATCTTTGGGTTTTACTGTCGGTGAAAAGAGAAACATTAATGCTCCCTACGGAACATATACTCTAAAAAACAAGAAGTATTTTTATTTAATGGAAGTCGGCAGTACATCGTTTCATGAAGCGTCTCTTTTGATTCACGATGCTGTGGCGTCCTATGGTTTCAGGTTTGATAGTAGAAAACAGGATCAATACGTAGAAGGCAGAATTTCCATAACTGATATTGCACCTAAAGGAACGGAAGTAGATCTGTATGTAAATGGATTCTATATAACGGCGGTAAATGTTGGTGATGATGGAAGATATTCTTTTCCGGATATTAATGTTAACTCCAGCACTACTGTAAAATTAAAGATTTATTACCCGAACGGTTTGGAGGAAGAAAAACCTATTAATATCTCTAAGGGTGCAAGCAGCCTGCCAAAGGGAAAATTTGAAGAAAGAGTTTTTGTCGGTAAACTGAGTCAGTCTAATTATAATTTGTATTATAGCGCTTTAAGATATGGTCTCTTGGATAATGTAAGTATTGGTGTCAGTCCAATGTATCTGCCCACATCGAAAAATGTTACACCCATGGTAGATATGAATTTTATGCCTTTCTATTGGATTAATCTTTTTGGTCAGGGACTGATTAACGGACGCCAGATAGACAGGGGGTTTAGAGGGGATCTTACGCTGTTGTATCCTAATTTTATTCAGGTGGAGCATACATATTACAATCCGAACAGTCCGCTTCTTCCAATCGGGGGTAATGGGACAATAAAAGGAGAGTATTGGTCGTTCAAACATCAGGTTAACTTTGCCAGAATTGATATGTCCACAGAATATGAACAAAATCAACTTAGCAGAAAAATAAGCAATTCATTCCGATTCGCCATTACTAACCATGTTAGACCATTTGTTACTTCTGATATTTACCTTCTTAGGGGTGTTAATATTACCACGTATGATGTGGAAACGGGGTTTAGCCTCGATTTTACTTCACAGAGCAGAATGGATATCTCCAGGGTATGGAGTAGTTCTCTATCCAGAAATTTATTATCTTATACGCTGAAAGATACAAGTAACATAGGCGGCTGGGATGTAAATATTAAAGCGGAAATAGATGACAACAAAACAAAAAACCTGTCGCTAGGAGTTAATTATAGAGCTACGGAAAATCTTCAAGTCGGGCTTACATTACAGAATCAGTACGTAGGGGGGCAAATTTATTGGAATGGAATCATTGCGGGAAAAAATGGACCGGATTCGTGGCAAAGATTTGATAGCGGTACCGTCAGCGGTAGAATTGTAGATACAACAGAGGGTGAACCTAAACCTGTTCCGGATGTTGCTTTATTGATCGGCAATGTGGATACAATTACAGATGCGGAAGGTTATTATAAAGTTCACGGTATTAGTGTAGATCAAACAATAAAGGCAAGAGTGGATATTAACAGCCTTGATAATCGTCTGACTCCTGACACGGATTATGATCTGCTTTATCTTAGAAAAGGAACGCACATCAATTGGTATCCGACCTTGGTCACCACAATAGGACTGGATGGATATATTGATACGGAAGAAGATATTATCCCCGGTACCAAAATTATAGCGACCAGATTGTCTGACTCCATGGTTATGTCAACTTCAGAAATAGATCCTGAAGATGGATTCTTTGTTCTGGAGAGATTAACACCCGGCAAATATCAAATTAGTCTTGATAATGAAAACCTGAAAGCCAAACCGGTTGTAATAGACATAATGCCTGGCACTGAGTGGATAAGTGGTATTAGATGGGATACGGATCTACAAAAATTTGAATTTACTAAAGATACAGGGGCTGTTGAAGACCTTGCTGCTGAAAAAACAGTAAAAATTGTAGAGATAAAACCCGAGGAAGCTAAACCTAAGGTGGTGCTACCTTTAAAAGAGGTTGATATAAATGAACTGAAGTCTATTCAGAATATAATACAGATTAAACTCCATAATGCGGAATTAATTGCGGATCCGGACTCCGATACCAGAATAACAACTTATAAGAAATTGATTGCAATTACGGACAAGATGCAAAAGGAATGGCCTAATTTGTCTTTGGAAAACAAGATAACGAATATAAACAAAATAAAATTGATTCTTTTCTCTCCACGTCTTATCCAGGATGAAATAAACAGGAATATCCTGCAAAATTTAAAGCTATTGATTAAACAGAGAATAAGCGAATTGGAAGATGACAGGAATGCAAAAAACAACGAGAGACTCGGGATGTATGAACGGCTATATAGGTTATTGGATAAACTGGAACAGGAATGGGACAAACTGAGCCTTAACGAGAAAAGTAAAAAGCTGGAAGGAATTAAAAAAATTATTACATCTATAGAACGGTTTTAAATAATAGATCTCTGTCAATAGTTATAAATAAGACTCTTGGTAATTAAATATTCTATGGGATTGTAATCATCGGTAAGCAATTTTCCATCGGCTAAATCCGGTTTGTAAATATCCGAAGGTATATAAGTAGATACCAGCTTTTGAAGCCTGTCATTGGATAACATGCTTAAAGCCCTTTTTTTGAAATCTATATCCTTATTACTTGCGACAATAACGATATTCATGGGACCGTATAAAAAATCCGGTGTAGATGTAAAAACATAAGTGCTCTTGAATACAAGATTAAGCGTGTTTATTATTGAGTGAAAAACTCCGGACTCGCTTTTAATGGAGCTTATAATATTGATCATGAAAATACCGTCATCGGTAAGAGACTGATTAACTAATGAAAAAAATTCCTTTGTAACCAGATGGGGTGGGATATATCTAAGTCCATGATAAGCGTCTCCAATAACTAAATCATATTTCTTTTTGGTTGAATTTAAAAAACGTCGTGCATCATCCGCTATCGGATGTAATCTGTCATGTGCGTTTATTCTGAAATATTTTTTACCGACTTCTATTACCTTTGGATCCAGTTCAACTACATCTATATTGGCTCTTTTATAATCCTCGGATAAAGCAATTGGCATTCCAAAGGCTCCTCCGCCTATAAATAAAGCATTATCAACGTTAGTAGTAAAAACTTTTACCAACTCCCAATATTTTTGATACGGTATCGGTAATTCATTGGATTTTAACAATTGAGCTCCTTCAAGCTGTGTATCTAAATTCAGGGCTATTACAGTATCTATACCGTTGTCGAAAGGATAGGAAAAAATGTTTATGCGATGATAAAATGTATCTTCTTCAAAAATGAGATTAGCTGTTTTTTGCTTATGGAATATTATATCTGAGAGTAATAAACTAACCAATACCAGCGTTATTACTGCTGCTACCTCTTTTTTTTTTATTTTCCTGCTTTCAAAATAATTCATAATAATTAAAATAAACGATAAACATATAAGTACTGCACCGGTAGTAAAATAAATATTTCTTATGCCGACGTTAGGAATTAAAATAAAACCCGTCGCAAAAGTGCCTACAACGCTTCCCAGCGTTGATGCCGCAGATATGCTACCTGCAGAAACACCGACCCTTAAATCATCCGACATCAGACTTATCAATCTGATGACTATCGGGGTTATACTCCCCAGTAATATTCCAGGGACCGAAAATAATATAAGACAGGCACTTACCGGTCCCCATATCAGGTCCGGGTCTTCATAAAAACCGCTGATCTGTGATTGTAGCCCTGGTATCATCATGACGATAATTCCGGAGACCAGGAGGATGATCTTTAAGACACTGTAGGTTGGGAATTTATCAATTATCTTTCCCCCCAGATAACTGCCTAAACTCATAGAGATCAGAATTACTCCGATCAATCCGGTCCATGTGAACAGGCTGTTCCCAAACCACGGAGCCAGAATCCTATTGGCGGCCAGTTCTACGATCATGACAGAGGCGCCTGCGCAAAAAGCCATCAATATAAAAACGCCTTGTTTGATTTTTCCCTTTTCCAAATTTATTTCTCCCTATACAACTATTAATGTAGCATACAAACCTATAAACGGAAAGGTGACCGAGAGGCCGAAGGTGCACGCCTCGAAAGCGTGTGAGGGCGTAAGTCCTCCCAGGGTTCGAATCCCTGCCTTTCCGCCAGCTGCTAATGACATTTAAGCTTTTTATGTTTAAACTATTTAATTAGAAAATCTGCCGAAATTTTAGGAGATAATGGGGAGTAAACAATGAAAAAGTTTTTTATGTTGCTAGCAATGACTATTACTATTTTCTCTTGTACGTCAGGACCTCAAGTTGCGGTTAAACAAGATAATTTTTTAGAATTTCAGCCAGTACCACCATTCCCATATAGGCACAAGGGTGAAGCACAAAATGAGTGTATTACTTTGAAAGAGCAGAAAAAATGCTGTCCTCTATCAACTAAAGACGAAGCACAAAAAAAATGTTTATTTCCCAATATCTCTTCATCCGTAATTCTCTCTAAAATGAATGAGAAAGGGGAGATTTCATACATGGTGGCATCTGTAAGCGGAGAAAGCGATACATATACAGTGGTAATGGACTACATGGCATATTCGATAGAGAGAATAATGATAGATAAGGGTGGTAATAAGGAAGAGGAGGGATTTGCCAAAGTAGGAGTTGGAGTAAGAGTTACTGCGAATATTAAAACAACAGAACGAGGCGTTAATGTAGGAGATCTTTTAAATTTGGGATTTGCTGCAAAGCAGTCTAAGTTAAGTGGTTCACTTTTGGTTGATATAGTCGGAATTAGTTCACCGGATATTACCAATCTTGTTCCGATGACGGCTAATATAGACTCAACGTCGATAGCTGTTATATTGCAGGGAATAGGTGCAATTAAATCTAAAATATTCGATAAAGAGACGCTTGTTATTCCGCAAGTGCTTGCAGTAAAGCCCAATAAGTCTGAGACTGGAAACATAAATAAGTTACTTAAATCACTCAAATAGGAAAATTTGTATAAGCCGGTGCGGGTGTAAGCCCTCTGTGGGGTTGGCTAGCCCACCCTTTCCGTCAGCCTTGTTTTTACCCTTAAAATATAGTACATAACCTATATGGCTAAAAAGGTCACTACAACCGTATATATTACAGAGGAGCAGAACATCAAGCTCAAGGAACTGCACAACAAGACCAAGGTTCCTGTGGCAGAGTATATCCGTGAGGGCATAAATCTGGTCTTAGAAAGATACAAGAACGAGATCTCTGGGCAGATGACCTTTGAGGATCTTATTAAATCTAACAAGGAGTAAATATTGTTGGGTGCGACTTTTAGGCCCCATCATATATTTATAAAATGGAACAGAAACACATAAGAAATTTTTGCATAATTGCGCATATAGATCATGGAAAATCCACACTCGCCGATAGGATTCTTGAAATAACCGGAGCTGTTACCAAAAGAGAGATGCGTGAACAGTACCTGGACAGCATGGATCTTGAACGCGAACGGGGTATTACCATAAAAGCTCAGACGGTCAGGATATATTATGAGTGCAACGATGGTAATAAGTATCAGATGAATCTTATAGACACACCGGGACACGTGGATTTTTCTTATGAGGTTTCAAGGAGCATGGGCGCATGTGAGGGTGCTATACTCGTTGTGGATGCAAGCCAGGGTGTGGAGGCTCAGACAATAGCCAATGCTTTTATCGCCGCTGACAGCAATCTGGAGATAATCCCCGTGCTCAACAAAGTGGATCTCCCCGTGGCCAACATAGAGGCTGCAAAGCAGGAGATAGAGGAGATCATAGGAATAGATGCAAGGCATGCGCTTTCAATTTCCGCAAAAACAGGCAAGGGCGTTCATGAGCTCTTGGAGGAAATAGTTCATCTTGTACCTACACCAATAGGTGATCCTTCTGCGCCGTTAAAGGCGCTGATATTTGATAGCTGGTTTGATCCGTATCTGGGCGTTATTAAACTCGTGAGGATAAAGGAAGGGACTCTCAGGGATGGGATGAAAATAAAGATGTTTTCCACGGGTCGTGTTTTTGAGGTCACCAAGGTCGGTGTTTTTACCCCTAAACCTGTTTATCTTGAAGAACTAAAAGCCGGAGAGGTCGGATTTGTGGCAGCCGGAATGAAGGACATATCCGAAGCAAAAATAGGTGATACCATAACAGATTCAGAAAATTCTACCGCTGAAGCACTACCGGGATTTAAACCCATAAAACAGATGGTGTTCTGCGGATTTTATCCGGTAGAACCAAAGGTTGGAAAGAGAATTCAATGTTGATCTTATCACCACAGCCCCGTCAGTAGTATATAAAGTTATGATGAAGGACGGCAATTTAATTGAGATAAATAATCCATCTCAACTCCCAGAAAACGGAGTTGAGCATATAGAAGAACCATATATGAGGGTAAGGATACACACGCCTTCCGAATACGTCGGTAATCTGCTTGCCCTTTGTACAGAAAAACGCGGTGAACAGGTTGATATGATTTGTTATCAGAATAACAGGGTACAGCTGATATATGATCTTCCCATGTCCGAGGTTATGTATGATTTTTATGATACTTTGAAATCAATTTCCAGAGGCTATGCCTCTATGGATTATGAGGTCCTGGGCTCTTAGAAAAGATGTTACTGCAAAATGCTACGGTGGGGATGTAACCAGAAAAAGAAAACTTCTTGAAAAGCAGAAAGAGGGAAAGAAGAGGATGAAGAAGGTCGGCAATATAGATATTCCACAGGAGGCCTTCCTCGCTGTCCTTAAGGTAAAATAAGGATAATAATATGAGAAAGATCGTTTTTGCCGAAAGAGCTTTTCATAAATTCAAGAAATATTTCAAACTTGTCCTGGCAACCATTATCATTATCGTATTTACCAAACTGTTTTTATTGGATTTCTACTGGATTCCGTCGGTATCCATGGAACCGACACTGTTAAAGGGTGATCATGTTGTAGCCTTAAAAATAGCCTATGGCTTTTTATTCAGGATACTGCCATCCAGAGGTGATATTGTTGTCTTTAAACTTCCGGCTGATCCATCCTATTATGTAAAAAGGGTTATTGCATTGCCGGATGAGACGGTAAATATCAAATTGAGCGACCTGATAATAAATAATAAGAAAGTTAAAAAGATTTACGATGTGAATGTAAAAAAATATAAGTATATAGAAAGTGATAATGTGGTTTTAAAGGAATTTGCCGACAATAAATCTTACAGCGTAATGCAAAGCAATATTCAGATGATCCCTGATTTTATAACACCATATACAAACACGAGCTCAGGGCTGTTCTTATTAGGGGATAACAGGAGTAACTCCATAGATTCAAGAAATTGGGGTTCAGTGGATAAGAAAAGAATTATAGGAAAAATTGTTCTTATATGGCTTTCTATAGACCCTGAAACACATAAAATAAGATGGGATAGACTTGGATTGGTTCATTAATTAAGGTGTTACGGTTTCCTGTGTCGTTTCTTGTGTGGCTTCTTGTGTTACCGCCGGGATGTGTCTTTTTGTCTTCTTTTTTAAAAGTCTGGGTTTATTTTTGAGCTTTTTGATCTTAGTTTTTTCTGTCTTTTTTGCCTTAATTTTCTTTTTATTTTT
>JAPLFT010000033.1 GCA_026390535.1 Pseudomonadota bacterium | reverse complement strand
CCTTAAGATCAGGATGTCCGATCTCCTGGAGCTCATATTGAACTCTTAGAGACGGTTTGTTGATCTTTATTATTCTGTTCAGATCTATTGGGGTTGCAATAAGTACCAGATCAACCTTAGCCTTGTTTATTGTCTTTTCAAGATCGGCTATCTGTCTACTACCATACCCCATCGCCGGAAGTATTTGTCCAATGCCGGGATATTTATCAAAGGTAGCCTTGATCTCACCGACTAGATAAGGTCTTGGGTCAACGATTTCTGCTGCTCCGTATTTTTGTGCGGCTACAAAACCTGCTCCGTACTGCATCTCTCCGTGTGTAAGTGTTGGGCCGTCCTCTACAACAAGAACTCTCTTCCCTTTTATCATTTCGGCTTTCTTCACAAATAAAGGAGAAGCAGCGTCAACGATTATAGCGTCCGGATTTACGCTTCTGGTGTTCTCTCTTACTATATCTATACTCTCTGCATCAGCAGAATCTATCTTGTTTATTACAATAACGTCGGCACGTCTCAGATTGGTTTCTCCGGGATGATACATCAGTTCATGACCGGGTCTGTGAGGATCGACTACGACTATTTCAAGATTTGGTTCATAAAAAGAAAGATCGTTGTTTCCGCCGTCCCACAATACCACATCAGCTTCTTTTTCTGCTTCTCTCAGTATTGCTTCATAATCAACACCGGCGTAAACTACAACGCCTCTCTCAATATGCGGCTCGTATTCTTCCATCTCTTCTATTGTACATTTATGTTTTTTTAGGTCCTGTATGGTGCTGAACCTCTGCACCTTCTGTTTTACAAGATCACCATAAGGCATAGGATGTCTCACCGCTACGACTTTTTTGCCGGCTTCTATAAGTATCTCACTCACTCTTCTTGTCGTCTGGCTTTTTCCACATCCCGTCCTTACCGCGCATATTGAGATAACAGGTTTTGTACTTCTAAGCATCGTGGATTTTGGTCCCATCATTATGAAATCAGGTCCCATGGACATGACCCAGGAAGCTTTATGCATAACTCTTTCATGAGGAACATCGCTATATGCAAAAACCACTTCATCAATACTGTGCTTTTTTATAAGTTCAGGGAGCTCTTCCTCCGCGTGTATAGGAATACCCTTTGGGTAATCATCTCCACAGAGAGCAGCCGGATAACGTCTGCCGTCTATATCGGGAATTTGAGTGGCCGTAAAAGCAACCACTTCATAATCCTGATTGTTCCTGTAATAAACATTGAAGTTGTGAAAATCCCTGCCTGCAGCTCCCATAATGATAACTTTCTTTTTCATGCCTAAAACTCCTTATATTTGATCTTTATTAATAACCAAAATTTTGCTTAACGCCTCAGCGGTAATATAAACAATAAACCAGGATGTCAAGACGTCAGAAAAAAAGTGTGCACCCTGTGCCATCCTTCCGAACGCCATAACTCCGCCATAGGCAAGGCCGGCGAGTAAAAACCGTTTCCTTTTATTAAAGATATAATAAAGGACCAGAATATAAAAACCGATGGCCGCGTGTCCGCTTGGAAAAGAGTTCCCGTCATTTGTATTACCTATCATACTAAAATCCGGATGGAACGGGGTCCTGAAGTTATATTTACCGCCAAATTCCGTTATCTCAATCGGACGAGGTCTTCCCCATGTGGTTTTGAGTGTCTGGGTGATGAGCCCCGGAGCTATTGCTATAAGTAATACGGCAAAGATTAATTTTTTTCTCCAGGGTTTTAATCCCTTTGCAAAAAAAGATACTATCAACAACACTATGGCCGTAGCCCCTATCAGATCAGGCAGCACAGCACCGTAATTATAAAAGAACAGCCATATCCGGTTTTGAGAATAAGGCCACTCCACTGCTGCACCATGTATGTAAAAAAGATGTGCTATCTTAATATCGAGTCCCAAAAAAGAGATTAATATCAGTGTAAATATTAATATTAAAAATGCATATGAACTTTTTTTCATAAATATTTATTAAAACTAGAGATATTCATCCAGCTTCTTTTCTTTTAATTTTTCGACGATCTCCTTGATCTTTTGATCACTCTTTTTATCTGCTATAAGAAGAACATCATCCGTATCGATTATTATAAGATCGTTTACATCCAATAACGCGATCAGTTTTTTCCCAGTAAGGGTTGTCGATAATTTCTCTATTATCCCAAAATCTATGGATTCCGACGGAAGAATCGCAAACTTCTTATCAAAAACGGCCCATTCATCTTTTTTGCCAAAATGTTTACCGATCTCCAATAGACCTTTATGGAGTTCGGGCATGTGTTTTTTTATCTCAGAAAAAATGACACCTGCCTTTACTATGAACATACCGGCATTCCATAGATATTCTCCACTCTCTAAAAACTCTTTTGCCGTTTCAATATTGGGTTTTTCCTTAAATGACTTTACATGATGAAGATTGATCCCCTCTTTTATGGATTTGATCTTTTTTCCCATCTGAATATATCCGTAACCCGTATTAGGCGAAGAAGGTGTTATACCGATGGTAACGACTGTATTATGTTTAGAGGCTGCTTCCACTCCTGCCAATATCGTTTCTACAAATTTTTTCCTGTTCTTTACCATGTGATCTGAAGGAAGAACTACCATCACATCTTCCGGAGAACTAAAGTACGATATCCGGGACGCCATATACCCTATACACGGCGCCGTATTCCTTCCTTTCGGTTCAGCTATTAAATTAATGCCCTTATGTCGGGATATCAGTTTTTTTACTTTATCCTTTATGTCTTTTCCGGTAACTATATGAATATTAGAGGCTGAACAGATCGGTAAAATCCTTTCTATTGTTTCTTCCAGCAGAGCCTTGGGACCTGTAAGAGCTATAAGCTGTTTTGGCCGCTTGGTCCTGCTCTCCGGCCAAAACCTTGTGCCTCTGCCCCCTGCCATTATAACGCCGTGGATCTTCATTTAGTCTATTTTTCTTATAATATAAGATTCGATCTTTCCCTGTTTCTTCAACATCTCCGCAAATATCCTAGCGCTCTCACGTTTTTTAAAAAATCCTATACCGACCCTGTACCAAATGCCCTTATTGGGTATTTGGGATTCCATATAGTATGCGAGCTTAAATCCGTCGCTGTAAAGTTTATAGGAAGCCTGCTGTGCTTCAAGCTCATCCTGATAGGAGCTTATCTGGATTGTATATTTACCTTTTATTTCATTTGTTATTTCTTTGATCCCCAGATTTGAGGATGATTTTTCAATTTTTGTTTTATTTTCAGGTTCCAAAGGTTGCACGGCTGCTTCTTTTACTTCAGATGTTTTAGCCTCTGTAGTTGTATTTTCTTCTGCAGGTTTTACCTCTTCTGTTTTTTTATCCTGTGCAGAGGCTTTTTTTGTACTCTCTTCTAAAATTGATTGGCATTCGTTCTCAAATAAATACTCACCGACCTTGATGCCCATGGCAAATATAACAGCAGCACCTATCAGGAACAAAAAGAATATAAAAATAACCTGCTTTCTGCCCATAGCTATCTCCTTGTTTTAATACTTGTTTTTGCCCGATTGGGGTATATTATACACAGAAACGTTTAAATTACACTAAATTAGAGAGGTTTCTAAATGATTATAATCACTGGAGCGGCAGGCTTTATTGGCAGTATTTTGGCACAGCATCTTAGCAGAAGCGGAAAGCAGGACCTTCTCCTCGTAGATAAATTCACAAAACCTACAAAGTGGAAAAACCTGATCGGCATGAATTTTACCGATATTATTGACAGAGATGTATTCATGGATCATCTGGAAAAAGGAACTCTATTAACAAATAAGAATATATCTCCAAAGGATATCGATCTTGTACTCCATATGGGAGCCTGCACAGATACGATGGAATTCAACATGGATTATTTAATGACCCAAAATTACGAATATAGTAAAAAACTTTGTTCATGGTGTCTAGATAACAATGTGAGATTTATATATGCTTCTTCTGCGTCCGTATATGGCGATGGAGCCAATGGATTCAGCGATAATGATGATTTTACTTCTGAATTAAAGCCGCTTAATCCGTATGGATTTTCTAAACTCCTGTTTGATAAATGGGTGATAAATAACGGCCATAATAAATCGATCGTAGGTCTTAGGTTCTTTAATGTTTTTGGCCCAAACGAGTATCATAAGGGCAAAATGAGCAGCATCATATATAGGTCTTTTCCAATGGCCAAAAAAGAGGGCGTAATAAAATTATTCAGATCTTACATAAAAGAAATAGAGAACGGCAACCAAAAAAGGGATTTTATATATGTTAAGGATGTTATTAAAGTAGTTGATTTCTTTATGTCCAACAAAAATATATCCGGAATATTTAATCTTGGTACGGGGAAAGCAAGAAGTTTTAATGATCTTGCCGTTTCTATTTTAAGTGCACTGGATAAGAAAATTATGATTGAATACTTTGATATGCCGGATGAGATTAAAGGTAAATATCAATATTTTACAGAGGCTGATAATAAAAAATTATTATCCACGGGATATAACGGCGGTTTTATCAGGCTAGAGGATGCGATAACGGATTATGTTAAGAATTATCTGATGGTGCCTAATCAGCATTATTGATAGCATCTAATTCATACCAACATCAGTGGTGAGATTTCAACTCAAGCCTTCTTTGTAAGTCAAATTAACACAAGCGAGATTTGCGTATGAAGAAGCCGGTCTGGCATATATTTGAGGGGTTAGACGGTCTCTCAGAGAAGGAACGACTAACCCCATCAAATACGCCATACCGGCGATAAATAGCAGAGCGAGCGTCAATTACACATGCAAAATGACTTACAA
>JAPLFT010000133.1 GCA_026390535.1 Pseudomonadota bacterium | reverse complement strand
TTTTGGTTTCTTACGCTGTTAGGTGTCACCTAAAAAGGTAAGATTTATAAATAAGCTATATTACCTTATTAGTATGGCAAAAATAAAAATTACCGTTGAAGGTTATAAATGCGAAAGATGCAGGCATGAATGGATACCGAGAAATAAAGAAACTCCGATAATATGTCCTAAATGTAAGAGCCCTTATTGGAATAAGCCGAAACAAAAAACAAAGGTGATAAAATGAAAAAAGAATTTCAAGCAATGTTTATCATTTCAATTTTTCTTTTAATTGTAGGTTGCACAACCATCATACTCACCCCATCACTAGAAATGACAGTGCTTTCAGAAATCTATTCTCAAAAAACCGACAACTTCAAAATATCTTTTAATGTTATTAATCCGGGGGATACTACATTCACAGGGAACATTGTTTACCAATACAATAAAGACTGTCTACAATTAGAAGGAGCAAATCGTTATGATTCTAATTTTCCACAAGAAACAATTAAAGTTCCACCAAAAGATACTCAACCGAAAAAAATTGCAGTGATAAAACAGTTCAGTTATGTCAACAAAAATAACCCACCACAAACCGATACAAAATGTTTTCAAACGCCATTAAGAATATCGGTTCTTCTTTATGATGATAGTGGAAAATTGATGGACTCTAGGGGAACAACAATAACTATTGCCTAAAAAATGGGCAAAACTAAATCTTCTGCTGAAAAGGATTCAGAAAGGAATCTAACAGAAATTGAACCAGATAATATTCATAAATTCCAAATTAAAGAATTTTTTCGAAAAAGATGGGAGGCATATAGAAGAACAGGTTCTTCGGATCTGCGTAGAGACTTCTTTTGGACATATCTATTTCTGTTGATTTTAAAAAAAGGTCTCATTTTTCTAGCTGGAATGTTCCTTGGATTTATGCTAACTGGACAAGGACTAAACTTTTCTCACTCCGGTATAATCCATAAAATTCCTTTTATAAACAAACAATGGACAACTTATGATTACATAGATTTTCAATATTTAACAAGGAGTTACCCCATTAATGGGTCATACAATGATCAGATTTTGACAGTTCAAAACAAGTGGACTTCTGAGGTCTACACAAAAATGGAGATAGATTATGATAAAGAACAAGATGGTTTAAAGATTGATTGTCACGTCAAGAATACCAATGAGAGTTGTAATCAGTTTAGAATAAACCCTAATGGTAACGCTGTGGTTCTATTATTAACAATAAATACAGGGAATGGAAAGAAACAGACTTACGAGAAGGTTTGCTTCAAAACTATGGAGATTAATAACGGGAATAATTTCTACGAGGCTTGTCTTGATAACGTTGAAATAACTAAATATCGATGAGCAATAATCAATAGTAAGATTCCACTAAAAATTGCCCCTTTTTGATTATACAAGAAAAAACCTAATAATATTCCAAACAATAGACCAAATAGAAAGATTACACACACAACCCCTTGCCAAAGCAGGAACCCCAGTATCACAAAGCTGATATTTAGCATTACTCTATTGGTATTTCTATGTATGCAGATGAGCTATTCAAGAAGCTAGAGCCAATTCTTGGTGAAGAGATAAATTCGTTGCAGGCGATTTATACAGCAGGCGATGAAGAGGATAAGCGAAACGTTGAGAGAGTATTAAGGATTGTCTATGCCAATACTATAACAGGAATCCATCCGCCACCTTCCAATATATGTTCAGGTAAATATCCGCTTGGTATAGTTCTGTCCGGCAATAAGGAACTGCATCCCTTCTCTCTCAAAGATGATGACTGGTTTCATATCGGCATATTCGGTCAGACTGGCAGGGGTAAGACAAATGCGATGCTGCATTTGCTACAAACAATGAAAAAGCACAATATTCCATGGCTCGTGTTTGACTGGAAAAGGGCTGGTTATCGTGATCTGATATCTCTGCACGACGACATCCATGTTTTCACGGTCGGAAGGGATGTATCTCCGTTCTGCCTTAACCCATTAGCTCCGCCGCCTGACGTGGATAATATAACGTGGTATAAGCAA
>JAPLFT010000071.1 GCA_026390535.1 Pseudomonadota bacterium | reverse complement strand
TCAACCCTGCCTGAAAAGCATCCAGTAACATAAACTCAAAGAGTTTTCTGTCATCATGGACCGGAACACCCCATTCCTTATCGTGGTATTCATTCATCAGTGGGTCGTCAGACCAGTCACATCTTTGCTTCATAATGATTAAATGATATATTGGTAGCTCTAAGAGGTAAACAAAAAATGAGCAAAAATAACTGGGTTAAGGAAATAAAAGTCGCAATAACCGTTAGCGATGAGAACGGCAAGATCCTTGAGATGAACGATAAGTCATGCAAAACATTTGAGAAAGATGGCGGTAATAAACTAATAGGTACAAATATTCTGGACTGTCATCCCGAACCTGCAAGGACAAAGGTACAGGATCTTCTTAAGAACCCCAGGGTCAATTGCTACACTATAGAGAAGAACGGAGTAAAAAAATTAATATATCAGGCACCATGGTTTGAAAATGATAAGTTCAAGGGATACGTGGAGATGTCCATGGAAATACCGTTTGAAATGCCTCATTTTATCAGAGGCAATTGACGTCGTGAATCCATGAATTAGAATAGTGGGGTAATCATCCCATATGTTCTTTATGTTTTTTTTATATATTTTAATCATATTTTTACAATTTTTTTATACATAAGGTCATATAATCACCTGTATAGGGGTACTTATGTTAGCAACAGATATCCTGACTTTATCAGCTTTTATTGTAGTTATCCTCATCACTCTTCCGTTTCTTGGCAGTTATATGGCCAAGGTCTTTGAAGGAGAAAAGAACATATTGTCTCCTGTAGTAGGTGGACTTGAAAATAAATTCTATAGGTTATGCGGAATTAATCATGACAGGGAAATGAATTATAAAGAGTATCTATTCGCCCTTTTGATGTTTAATTTTTTAGGTGCCGTTCTATTATTCCTTATACTTGCCCTTCAAAATCATCTTCCATTCAATCCTCAGCATCTAAACGGCGTACCTTTTTGGCTTAATTTCAACACCACTATAAGCTTTATAACCAATACAAATTGGCAGTCATATTCGGGAGAGAACACTCTAAGCTATTTTTCTCAACTCGCTGGGCTTTGTGTTCAAAATTTTCTGAGTGCGGCTACGGGGATAGCGGTTATAGTAGCTTTTGCAAAAGGGCTAAGAAGAAAGCAGACTTCAGAGATAGGCAATTTCTGGGTGGATCTTACAAGGTCACTGCTCTATATACTTTTACCCCTTTCTGTAATAATGGCGATCCTTCTTATGAGTCAGGGAGTGGTACAGACCTTCAGTAATTACGTCACAGCCATTACTCTTGAAGGCGCAAAACAATTGATACCTTTGGGACCGGCAGCATCCCAGATAGCGATAAAACAATTGGGTTCCAACGGCGGTGGTTTTTTTGGAGTGAATAGCCTTCATCCTTTTGAGAATCCAACACCATTTAGTAATTTTTTAGAGGTAGTAGCAATATTATTAATACCTGCGGCCCTTACATACACATTTGGAAAACTCGTGGGAGCAAGAAGGCATGGATTAGTGTTATTTGCCGCAATGGCTACAATATTCGCTGTTAATCTGGGAATAAGCCTGTGGGCTGAACATCATACAAACCCTTCTCTATATAATCTGCCGTTTTTGGAAGGCAAAGATACCAGATTCGGTATAACCAATAGTGTGTTATGGACTATAACTACTACGTCGGTATCCAACGGCAGTGTAAACGCTATGATAAGCAGTATGTCACCCATAACCGGGATGATAGCCACTATAAACCTGATACTCGGCGAAGCTATTTTTGGCGGTGTTGGAGCAGGCCTTTATATGATGCTCATGTTCGTAATACTCACGGTTTTTATAGCAGGTCTTATGGTGGGAAGAACTCCTGAATATCTTGGAAAAAAGATAGAGGCCTGGGAAGTCAAGCTGGCTGTGATCGCAGTATTACTCCCAGCCTCGGCGATACTCATCGGTACTATGATAGCGTGCTTAAGCAGCCTAGGCCTGTCAAGCCTTACTAATCATGGTCCGCACGGACTGATGGAAATGCTGTATGCGTTCGCTTCAGCGTCTCAGAATAACGGCAGTGCATTTGCCGGCTTAAATGCAAATACGAATTTTTATAATTTCTCGCTCGGCATCTGTATGCTTATAGGACGCTATGCGGTGATAATACCGGCACTTTTGATAGCCGGAAGTCTGGGTGGAAAAAAATATACGCCGCCATCCGCAGGGACATTTGCAACGGACAACACGGTGTTTGTCTTGTTGCTTATCGGCGTAATTATTATTATCGGTGGACTTACGTTTTTCCCCGCACTTTCTCTTGGTGCTATAGCTGAACATCTGCTTATGATCAATAAATCATTTTTGTTTTAATGAGGTGGTAATAATATGTCCAGAAAGATATCAATATTCGACAAAAAAATAATCTACAAGGCGAGTGTAGACTCTGTTAAACGTCTCACTCCAGGGTATTTGATCAACAATTTTGTCATGTTCATTGTCTATGTAGGTGCCATAGTCACAACTGTTATAACAATCTATAAAATTATAAAAGGAATTCCTTTTGGTTTTAATTTTCAAATAACATTGTGGTTGTGGTTCACTGTTATATTTGCAAATTTTGCAGAAGCTATAGCAGAAGGAAAAGGTAAAGCTCAGGCGGAGAGTTTAAGAAAAACAAAAAGAGATACATACGCAAGATTGTTGGACGGGAAAAAAGAAACAAAAATACCGGCTTATGAATTGAAAAAAGGAGACATCATAGTTTGTGAAGCCGGAGACTTGATACCGGCTGATGGTGAGGTAATAGAGGGTATAGCCAGTGTGGATGAATCCGCTATCACCGGTGAATCGGCTCCTGTAATAAGAGAAGGTGGAAGTGACAGATCTGGTGTCACCGGGGGGACAAAGGTACTTAGTGATAGGATAGTTATAAGGGTAACAGTAAATCAGGGAGAATCTTTCATTGATAAATTGATCAATCTGGTTGAAGGAGCAAAGAGGAAAAAAACACCCAACGAAATAGCTCTGGCAATATTACTTATCAGTATGACCCTTATATTCATATTAGCCGTTTTTACTTTAAAGGGCTTTATCATATATAGCGAGCATGAAACTGGTATGCTAACACATAGTGTCTCTACCATAACAGTTCTGATAGCTCTTTTAGTATGTCTTATCCCTACGACCATTGGGGGGCTTCTTTCCGCTATCGGGATAAGCGGAATGGACAGACTTATAACAAAGAACGTAATAGCTATGAGCGGAAAAGCCGTAGAAGCTTGTGGCGACGTAGATATATTACTGCTGGATAAAACGGGAACAATAACGTTTGGGAACAGGATGGCCTCGGAATTCATTCCGGCGGAAGGAGTGGAACTTAGAAAACTGGCACAGGCTGCCCAATTAGCGTCGATGTCAGACACTACACCTGAAGGCCGTTCAATAGTGGTACTTGCAAAGAATCAATTTGGATTAAGAGAGATACAGCACTATCCTAAAATTACTTTTATCCCTTTTTCCGCCCAGACAAGAATGAGCGGAGTAGATTTTAGGGTCTTTGAAACCAGTCCTGTGAATAAAATAAGAAAAGGTGCAACAGGAGCTATAGAACAATTCATTAAGGAAGAGAACGGCATCTTCCCTCAAAGCATGAAAGATATAACGGACAAGGTATCAAAAGAAGGAGCAACACCTCTGGTCGTCGCTGATTCTCAAAGGGTGCTTGGCGTAATAGTTCTAAAGGACGTAGTAAAACAGGGTATCAAAGAAAAATTTGCTGAACTTCGCAGGATGGGCATAAGGACGGTCATGATAACAGGGGATAATCCACTTACAGCAGCGGCAATAGCAGCAGAGGCAGGAGTTGATGATTTTATAGCGGAAGCAAAACCCGAGCAGAAACTTAGCAGAATAAACATGGAACAGGAAAATGGTCACATGGTGGCAATGATAGGTGATGGCATATAACAAGAGGTGCTCTTACCACTTTCAGTATCGCAAATGATGTTTCAAAATATTTTGCCATTCTTCCTGCTTTATTCATGGGTATATATGTAGGAACAGATGGAAAGAGTCCTCTGGCTGCGTTGAACATAATGCACCTTGCTTCTCCATACAGCGCTATTTTAAGCGCAGTAATATTTAACGCACTCATTATTGTAGCCCTCATTCCCTTGGCATTAAAAGGTGTAAAGTTCAGAGCAATGAGCGCAAAATCAATATTGGCAAGAAACATAATAATATATGGTGTAGGTGGAGTTATCATTCCGTTCATAGGTATCAAGTTGATAGACATATTCATTAACGCAATAAGGTTGGTATAAAGAGGAAAATATGGGTAAAAACTTTCTTATCAGTTTGAAATACCTTGTGATATCTACGCTGTTTTTTGGTTTTATATATACTTTTGCTATAACGGGTGTTGGATATGTTTTTTTCAAGAATAAAGTAAAGGGATCATTAATTGAGAACAATGGTACTGTAATAGGTTCAAGACTTATACAGCAAAATTTCAGTGACCCCAAATTTTTCTGGGGCAGACCTTCTGCTTCTAATTTTGAGACCATGCCGTCAGGTGCTTCAAATTACGGGGCAATCAGCAAAGATCTAAAGAAAAATGTTGATGACAGGGTAAATAATATAAAAAAGTTCTATCCAAATATAAAAATCGAGGACATACCACCTGAATTACTACTTGCTTCAGGAAGCGGCCTGGATCCTCATATAAGTCTTAATACTGCACTATTTCAGGTAGACAGGATAATGAAAGCAAGAAAACTACCTAAGATAAAAAGGGAAGTTATATTAACTTTGATAAACAAACACACAAGAAAGATACAGATAGATTTTTTAGGAGAACCAAGGGTGAATGTACTAGGTTTAAATATAGAAATGGAAAAGGTGCTAAATGGAAAATAATTATGAAGACATCATCAATTCCCAAGAGCTCCTGACCCTTGTAAATAAAAAAGAGAGGGAAGAGTCAGAGGGCAAACTAAAGATCTTTCTGGGGATGGTCGCCGGTGTCGGTAAGACCTATGCAATGCTAAGTGAAGCTCATATGTTAAGAAAAGAAGGCATTGATGTTGTAATAGGCCTTGTAGAACCACACAATAGAGTGGACGTACGCAATCTTATGACGGGATTACCGGCTATACCTCTTAAAGAGATAGAATATAAGGGAATAAATATTTATGAGCTTGATATAGATGAGGTATTGAGAAGATCACCCAAGGTTATTCTTATAGACGAACTTGCACATACTAATGTTCCAGGCTCAAGACACACCAAAAGATATCTTGATATACTGGAAATATTAAAACACGGGATAGATGTGCATACCTGCCTGAATATCCAGCATCTTGAAAGTTTGAATGACACCATAGAGGAGATAACCGGACTATCCATAAAGGAGCTGGTCCCGGATTCTTTCCTTGAGAGGGCAAATGAGATAGTGATAATAGATCTTCCTCCGGATGCTCTTTTAAAGAGACTAAAAGAGGGAAAGATATATCCGGGTGAAACAATAAATACGGCGCTTAAAAATTTCTTCAGAGAAGGTAATCTTGCTGCATTACGTGAAATAGCATTAAGATTTCTGGCGGAAAAGGTCGAGAATGAATTAAGGGATTATAAGGTACTCAATAAGATCCCTAAGATATGGAAGACAGGCAATAGGCTCATGGTCGGTATATTTGCCAGCCCCTATTCTGAGACACTGATACGATCCACCAAAAGAATAGCAGGTGCTCTTGGGGCCGGCTGGATAGGCGTATATGTGGATACAGGTCGTCCTCTGTCAGAAGAAGAAAAGAAACTTCTGGAGAACAATCTCAATTCAGTAACTGCCATGGGCGGAGAAGTAATAACCACAAAAGATGAGAATGTCGTAAATGGATTGTTAAGAGTGGCAAGACAAAATCAGATAACACAGATAATAGTCGGTAAAACAAAAAAAACATGGAAGAACTTTTTACTGAGCGATATGTTGCTGGATAAACTTTTTAAATACAGCTCAGAGATGGACATATTGGTAGTAGCTACAGAGAGTGAAGATAAGAACAAAAACGCTAGGATTCCCTCAAAAAGGATCGGCGTTGAGCCGTTACATATCTATTGGGGTATCAGCGTAGTAGGTGTTACAACTTTTCTTTCATTATTTTTGTCAAATTTCATAGGTTATCGCGCAATTGGCCTGGTTCATCTATTGGTAATAACTTTCAGTGCAATGTATTTCAATATGGAAGTCGTAATCGGAATGGCTTTTCTTTTT
>JAPLFT010000050.1 GCA_026390535.1 Pseudomonadota bacterium | reverse complement strand
GGCAAGTTCTTCACCGTCTATAACCTTTGGGTTCTTGCCCATTGCCATCTTTACGTTATCCTCAAGAAAATTCCTTGATTTTTCCATATGACGTCTCAAGTCACCGTCTGTAACGGACCCTATCAGATATCCATCGGAATCAACAACACCCGTTATACCAAGGCTCTTTGAAGTCATTTCTATCAGAGTATCCCTCATGCTGGCGTTCTCTTTTACAAGAGGAATACGCGGCGGTATGTGCATTATATCCTTAACTCTGACGAGTAATCTTCTTCCAAGTGTTCCGCCCGGGTGAAGTTTTGCAAAATCTTCCTCGCTAAAACCTTTTTTTATTAAAAGTGATACAGCCATCGCATCCCCAAGCGCAAGCATTGCAGTAGTGGAAGCAGTCGGGACTATACCCATAGGACACGCTTCCCTTTCTACACGTACAACAAGGACATGGTCGCTGCGTCTGGAAAGTGTGCAATCCTCTTTTCCGGTGATCGCGATCAGTTTAACTCCTATCCTTCTGAGTACGGGGATCACCTGAAGTAATTCTTCCGTCTCGCCTGAATTGGAGAGCAGTATACCTATGTCATCCTTTGATAATATACCGACGTCGCCATGAAAACATTCGGTCGGATGAAGAAAGAAAGATGGAGTACCGGTACTTGACAGCGTTGAGGATATCTTTCTGGCTATAAGTCCGGATTTTCCTATTCCACTCAGGAACACCCTGCCCTTTGTACTGTTAATAACTTCTATAACCTTTTCAAATGTGGAATCTATTGAGTTTTTAAGATTATTAATGGCTTCAGCCTCTATTTCAAGGACTGTCTTAGCCTGTTGTATCACATCCATTTTATACATCATGTACCTCTTGAACCCTCTTCATGATCTCTGAGATCGTAATATCGAGCATATTCAGGTCCAAAGAATTCGGACCGTCGCAGAGAGCTTTATCGGGGTTCGGGTGAACTTCCATGAATATGCCCTTTGCTCCAAATTCCAGGGATGCGCAAGCCAGCGGTTTAATAAATTCTCTTTCTCCTCCGGATGAAGTCCCCTTTCCACCCGGACGCTGAACACTGTGGGTGGCATCAAAGATTATCGGAACGTTTAACTTTGCCATTTTAGTTATATTCCTAAAATCAACAACAAGGTCTCCATATCCAAAAAAAGTACCGCGCTCCGTAAGCATTACCTTCTTATTCCCTGTGGAATAGACTTTTTTTACCGAATCGGATAGTTGTTCCACAGATATGAACTGTCCTTTTTTTATATTTATAACGGCATCCGTACGGCCGGCTGCGATCAAAAGATCAGTCTGCCTGCACAGGAACGCCGGTATCTGTATAATATCCGCAAAATCACGCACAAGCTCCGCCTGACTGCTTTCATGTATGTCCGTTATTAGCGGCAGGGAATATTTTTCTTTTATTTTTTTAAGTATTTTTTTGGATTCCTCAAAGCCAATCCCCCGATAAGACTCCACAGACTGACGGTTGGCTTTGTCAAAAGATGATTTGAATATCACCGGGACTTTATATTTATTTTTTATACCGACGAGTTTTTCTGCGATGAGTTCGGCATTCTGTTGAGTATCAAGGACACATGGCCCCAGTATAAAGAATATCTTTGAAGACAGTATGTCGTTATACAACGTCATTATAATTTACCTTTTTTGTTCTTAAGAGAATATTCTATGAAAGCCTTAAACAACGGGTGACAGTCGAACGGTTTTGATTTGAACTCAGGATGGAATTGACATCCAACAAACCACGGATGATTTGGAAGTTCTATCATCTCAACAAGATTTGCAGACAAATATTTACCGGAAATTATGAGTCCGTTAGTCGTAAGTTTTTCTACATATTCGTTATTGACCTCATACCTGTGTCTGTGACGTTCCGATATCTCTTTTTTACCGTACGCCGCAAACGCCTTTGTACCCTCGACCAATGTACATATAGAAGCACCAAGTCTCATGGTTCCGCCAAGGTGAGCTATCTTTTTTTGTTCCTCCATCAGGGATATCACGGGCTCATAATCCTTATCCTTGAATTCCTCGCTGTTGGCATTCTTTATACCGCAAATATTCCTTGCAAATTCCACCACAGCCATTTGCAATCCAAGACATATTCCAAAATACGGTATGTTCTTTTCTCTGGCATATTTTACGGCCTTTATTTTTCCCTCTATACCTCTATCGCCAAATCCGCCCGGTACCAGTATCCCATGGGCGTTCTTAAGGACCTGAGCCACATCCTCTTTTTCGAGCTTTTCCGAATCAACATAAATGATATTAAGTTTTGTGTTGTTAGCTATACCGCCATGTACAAGAGCTTCTGTAAGTGACTTATATGAATCCATATGGTCAACATATTTTCCAACCACAGCGATGTTAATTTCTTCCTGAGGCTCCCATATCCTTTTTGTTATACTTTCCCATTGCGCCATGTTCGGATTTCCGGACCAGACATTCAGGACTTCCAGTACCTTGTCTACAACCCCTTCCTGATAAAAATACAGAGGAACAGCGTATATAGTATCCGCGTCTCTTGCTACAAAAACATTCTCTTTTGGAAGGTTACAAAATAATCCGATCTTACTCTTAACATCGTCCCCAAAGTCCATCTCACTTCTGCACAGCAATATATCCGGCTGAATACCTATGTTCCTTAAATCCCTGACGCTGTGCTGTGTCGGTTTTGTTTTCAATTCCTTCGCGGTCTTTATGTAAGGGACAAGTGTCAGATGAACGTAACAGACATTTTCCTGTCCCACGTCGTAACGCATCTGTCTTATTGCCTCAAGGAATGGAAGCGATTCTATGTCTCCGACCGTTCCGCCTATCTCTACCATCAGTATATCTACGCCCTTGCCGTTCTCTATCATCTTTTCCTTTATCTCATTTGTTATATGGGGAATAACCTGAACGGTCTTGCCAAGATAATCACCCCTCCTCTCCTTGTTTATGACCGAATAATATATCTGACCCGTCGTGTAATTATTGTTCTTTGTGAGCTTGACGTTGGTGAACCTTTCATAATGCCCAAGATCCAGATCTGTTTCCGCACCATCATCGGTAACAAAGACCTCACCATGCTGGAAGGGACTCATGGTACCCGGATCCACGTTTATGTATGGATCAAACTTCATTATATTTATCTTAAGACCTCTGGCTTCAAGCAGGCTGCCTATGGAAGATGCCGCCAGTCCCTTGCCAAGAGACGACACCACGCCTCCCGTAACAAATATGTATTTTGTATGTTTTTTACTATTCTGACCCATTAAAGTAATTTCCCCCTTTTTCTGAGTATCTCCTCGACCATTCCAACCTGAGCCGGAGTATCAATACCCATCAACTCAGCCTCTACAATACCAACTCGTATGCCAAATCCATTCTCTAAAAATCTTAATTGTTCAAGTGATTCTATTTTTTCCAGATACCCGGTATTCAGATTCGTAATGTTTAGCAAAAAGTCCTTCTTAAATCCATATAAACCTATATGTTTTAGGAATTTTTTATTTTCACCATTTCTGGAACACGGAATAGAGGCTCTGGAAAAATACAGGGCTTCTCCCTTGTTTGAAACAGCGACTTTAACTACATTAATATCCTTATATTCATCAATATTGCCGGACCACGTAGCAAGAGTAGCTACAGGACAAGACACAGAACATCTTATTGTTTCATCTATTAAAGTATCAATTATCCTGCCTGTAAGGAGAGGTTCGTCGCATTGTATATTAACTATATATTCGGCATCTATCTCCTTAGCCACCCAGGCAACTCTGTCTGTGCCGGTTCTAAGATCGGGAGGTGTCATAATAACGGAATCAGCAGAAGAGATAAAACCTTTTGAAACCCCGAATATTTTTTCGTTATCCGTAGCTATCACTATATAAGGCGCTTTTTTAGATTCTTTACAGGCCCTGTAGATATATTCTATCATCGGCTTGGAGCCTAAAGATACCAATGGCTTGCCAGGAAATCTGGTGGATGCGAACCTTGCTGGTATTACTATTGCCGTATTTTTCACAACGGCTCTTAAAATACCCCAAAAACGCCCAATAAGGTACTGATATTTATCAATGTTATTTATCTTCAAATTCTTGTTGACTTACCTAATCTTTCTTGATATAATTCCGAATAGGTAAGCATAGAACGTTAGAAAGGAAAGTGGCAGTACGTTGGGAGGATAATATGAAGACAAAATTATTTCTTATACCGATTATAGTAGGGATATCCGCCCTACTACTTACTGGTTGCGGCGGTGCCGGCAACAGAGGGCAAACAGCCCTTACTTCGTCAAGTATAAGTACATCCTGTCAAAGCTTATATAACCAGGCAGTAACTTTAGCGGGTGAAGTACCTCAAGTTAATGGTCTTGCAATCCCTTCAGAAACTGCATGTTCCGCTGCAAGTTGCCAGACAGCTTGTACATTTATTACAAATGCAAATACCATTCTTACGGATTTCTACAGAGATTTAAATGTATGTCAGGGAGAAGCGGTTTTCTCTTCTTTACAGACTCAAGTATCAACAATTGAAGCAGCAACCTTTAGTGGCGGTTTAACGTTAAAAAATATATACGATAATATAACACTAACAGCATCTATAAATCTGGTGTGCGTTGGAGTACTTTCCGGCACA
>JAPLFT010000062.1 GCA_026390535.1 Pseudomonadota bacterium | reverse complement strand
CTTGAAGTTAGTGTGTTCCTGGAACTTTCTATTTCCTTAGACAGATGGTTATTCTCAAACCTCACCTGATCCAGATCAAAATTCGTTTCACCCATTCTCTGTTCCTGGCGCTTTACGTTCTCCCTTGTCAACTCAAGTTCTTTGGAAAGGGACGCAAGTTCTGTTGCTAATCCGGATATACCGACGCTGCAATTCTCTACCTTGCCGTAAATTTCATTGAGCTCATTTGTAACATTTGTGCATTCCTGTTCAAATCCGCCAAGAGTACCGGCAAGATTATTTTTTTGATCTTCAAGCCCCTTTATCTCTCTTTTCCTCTCCAGCAGGCTATTGGTTATAGCCTCTGAACTTCCACCTCTTACTACTCCCGTACCCTCTACGATATCGCCTTCCCTTGTGACAAGGATATAATCGGCAGTACCTGTGTTATTCCATATATCCAAAGCAGTGTTAATATCGTCCACTATATAAATGTTGGAGAAGAGTGCTTCTACAAGATTGGTATATTTCCCTTCGCAGTTTACATGATCAAGAAGATATGTAGTTCTGTTTTTATTACCGCCGAATATCTCTCCCGCTCTGTTCCCTTTACCAAAGAATGCTTTCAGATTAGAGGGAAGGAACGTAGCCTGCCCCTGCTTTTCCTCTTTAAGAGCTCTTATGATATCTACGCTGGCCCAGCCTTCATCAACGACTATACCGTCTAGATTTTTCCCTATTACCGATGATACCGCCTTCTCAAATTCCGGGGACGTTTCTATAACATCGGCCAAAAGACCCCTTGTCCTGTCTCCCCAGCGTCCTGAATTTAATATATGTTTTACTCCGCTGGATACCCCTTCAAGTTTTTTTGAAAGGTCAAAAAGGATTTCCAGTCTTGAATCAATGGAATTTAATCTTAATTTTGCATCTTCTCTTTCTTTTTCTTTTACCGAAATTATATTTTTTAATTCTTCCTGACGTGATTTCAGTCCATTAAGTTCACCTTCTAACTCTCCCCTCTTTGTCTGCTTGTCGTTAAAATTACCTTCCAAAAGGACCATCGTTTCTCTTATGCTGTTTAGCTCAGACTCGTACTTTGCCTTATCTTTTTCATGTCTTTCCAGTTTTATTACGTTGCTCTCAAGCCTCTCTTCAAAATTTGTAATATTATTTTGCGATGTAAGCTCTTTTTGTACATGTTCAAGAAGAGCGGATTTTTTATCGTCTATATGTACTCTGAGAGCATCATATTCAGAGACCTTTGAATCCAATTGAGCCTGTGCCTGTTCAACCTCTGCGTTCGCATTCTTCAGCACTTCTTCCTGAGAGCTAAATTCATTACCTATATTAGCAAGTTCCTGTTCTTCCCTTTCCGTCCTGATTTTTAGTGATTCAATTTCATTAATTCTTATCTCGTTGTTTTTTGCCAGATTGCCCTTTTCAGCATCTATCATCTCCAGTTTAGCTTTTGATGTATTAATCGCCGTATTAACGTCAATGGTCCCATTCTGAAGATTATTAAGCTCCTCTTCTGTTCCCAGTTTTTGAGCCTTCTGACCCTCTATATCGAGCTCGATCTTTGCAAGATTGTTTTCAAGTTCTGTTTTTGTATTTTCTTCATTGGAGAGTGCATCCCTTAAAACATTCGTCTCCTTATTAAGGTGAGCATAATCATGAAGACCTACTGTTAGTTCTATGTTCTTTAATTCATCGCTGAGTTTTCTGTAATTCTCCGCTTTTTTTGCCTGACGCTCGACCTGAGACAATTGTTTTTCAAGCTCAGAGATTATATCGTGAAGTCTTAACAGGTTTTGTTCCGTCGTATCAAGTTTTCTCTGCGATTCCTCTTTTCTTGATTTGTACTTTGTGATACTTGCAGCTTCTTCTATTATTACGCGCCTGTCCTCCGGCTTTGCAAGTATTACCCTCTCTATCTCACCCTGCTCAATAACCGCATATGTACGTGCTCCGCTGTCCATAAAGACTTCTTTTACGTCTTTGAGCCTTACGGGTATTTTGTTTATAAAATATTCGCCTTCACCGTTCCTGTACAATCTTCTTGTTACCGTGATTTCAGAAAAATTCAGGTATGCGGCCGGGAATACACCGTCGTTCTCCAGCGTTATACTGACCTCCGCCAGCGATGACGGTTTGCGGGCGGAACTGCCGTTGAAGATCACATCCTCCATGCTTGTGCCTCTTAAGGATTTGGGGCTTTGCTCACCCATTACCCACAATAGTGCATCTACTATATTGCTCTTACCGCAACCGTTTGGGCCGACAATTCCTGTAAGTCCCTCGTCGAAATTTATGATTGTTTTGGTCATAAAGGATTTGAAGCCAAGAAGTTCCAGCTTTTTAATTCTCATAATTTTCCCACTCCCGTTATTACGGCGTACTGCCGCGACATCCTACAACGAAACGACTTCATATATGGCAACATATATCAATTACCATTGATATTGCTCCATATATCTAAGATATAATAATCTCTCGGGATTTGCAAGAATTTTAGAGATATTGCGGATGGTTATCGCTGCATAGATAAGACAGATAAAACTTGACAAAATTAACCAAACTTGATATAATGTTTGTAATGTTTACTAGGAGGTACGTCTTATGAAGCCTTCAAGATTCTTTCTTCTAATAACAACAATTTCTTTTACAATTATAGCCGGTTGCGGACTTTTTGGTACCGGTAGTTCAAGAAACAATAGTACAAATTCTAATCTCAATAATGGAAACACAAATACAGTTAGTGCTCCGTTATTTAGTCCCGCCTCTGATACCTATGCATCGGCAATAGTTGTTACAATATCCTCGGATACTTCCGGAGCAGATATTTATTATGCTACTGATGGATCAACACCAAGTTGTTCCGGTACTAAATATACAAACAGTATTCCTGTAGCGTCGGGTTCAAAGACCATAAAAGCTATCGCCTGTAAAAGCGGAATGGATTCATCTGAAATCATATCCGCAACCTACACCATAAGTTCAAGCAGCACAAATATTGCACCTCCCGCATTCTCGCCTGACGGTGGGAGTTATAGCACGCCCCAAGCAGTTACAATAAGTGCTTCAACATCTGGATCAGTAATTCACTACACGATTGATTCAGCTCCGCCAGCCGATCCTGATTGTTCAAGCACCATATATTCATCTGCAATAAATATCGGCGCAGGTTCCACAAAAGCAATAAAAGCTATAGCCTGTAATGCTGCCGGCTACAAAAGTCCCATTTCATCGGCTACATATATAATAGATTCAAACGGGAACACCTGCGGAACTTTATATCAGGCTTGTTGCCCAATACCATCAACCGTTCCTTCTATAATAGGTTGCAATGACCATACAACACTTTACTGTGATAAAATAAATAATGTATATACATGCCAAGCAAAGCTTGGAGAAGGCGCAACATGCATCAGTGCCATTCAATGTTTGGACCCAAGGGATGCCTGTACTGTAGTAATGGGAAGGAGACAGTGTTATTATGAAGAGTAAGTATATAGATTATACTTTACTATGAGTTATCAAATGGGAAATGGGGGGTACGTTTTATGAAGCTTTCAAATTATTTTTTATTTGTTATGACTATTTGTTTTATTTTTGTATCAGGATGCTCGCTGTTTGATAGCGGCTCCGGCTCCAAATATTCTAATTCAGGCACAACACCTTTATGCGAAGAGGGACAAACATTAACGACCGTCGGCGGAACACAAACGTGTGTAAACAATGATCTGCTTGATTCTACGTGCACAAAAGATTCTGATTGTGGCTCATCCGAATATTGCAACAAGGATGCAACTCCGTATGTTTGCACCGCAGAGCCTTGCATGCTGGACAGTGATTGCCCGCAGAATGATCCAATATGGGGAGCAATGGTCTGTAATAAAACATCCGTTCCAAATAGATGTGTAGATGCTAACGGCGATGGATGTGTAGTAATAACCACAAATGGACAGACAACCAGTAACTGCGGAATTGCGCAATACTGCGACAATACCCACGGTCACCCTTATGCCTGCAAAGCCCAGCCATGTACCGGAGACGCTGTTTGCCAAAAATGCGATTCAGGCATGACGTGTAATACAGTAGGTGGATATAAAATAAACACAAGGCCCAACAACAGCACCTATGAATACGTTTGTAATCTGGCTCCTTATGTGCATATATGCAAAGTTCAAGAACTTACACCTCCTCCATCAGGAGGATGTACTACTGACGCTGATTGTACAGCGTCAGCATTGGGACAAAAATGTTTGGCAGGAACAGCCCCAAGAAAATGCGGATGTAACGCTCCTTCAGATTGTACAAATTGTACTTCGGGCCATTTTTGCAGAGTAAGTACTCACGCATGCCAGACACCACCAACAAATGAATGTACGGTAGGAACAGGTCCTCGTAATGCGGCTACATGTACAGCGGGGCAGCAATTCCAAACATGGGATGATTGCGATGACATTTATTTTGGCTGTGATCAATATTTTTGTAATGATTTCGTAGATACAGAGTACAGAAAATGTCAAATAAGGGTATACGCGACCGGTCCTGGAAGTTCTGTATGTACAAAACAATATCAGTGCTTCAGCGGATGGTGTTTCTACGCACCTAATCAGAACCCGACTGC
>JAPLFT010000156.1:2408-13730 GCA_026390535.1 Pseudomonadota bacterium | reverse complement strand
TGATCGCAGCGCAGAGTTTAAACTTTATAAACAGCTGGTTCAGGCGGAAAAACTTGCAGCCATAGGCATGCTTGCTGCAAACATAGCCCATGAAATAAATAACCCACTGGGTGGAATTCTTGCTTATTCACAATTATTAAAAAAGAACTTCAATGAATCGGATGCTGTTCATTCCGATTTGAAAGAAATTGAATCTGCCTGTCACAGAAGCAAAGCTATAATCTCCAATTTAATGGATTTTTCAAGAGATACATCAAAAGATACTAAAATTATTTTTTCAATTAAAAAACTTATAAATGACACATTACCGTTAATGAACATATGTCTTAAAAGCCATAAACTTTTGATTAATATGAATAGCCATGACGAACTATTAATTTCCGGTAATATGGGGGAACTCCAACAGGTCCTTTTTAATTTAATAACAAACGCAGTTCATGCTACGCCCAGTGGCGGAGAGATAAGAATAAATACTGAAAAATCAGCAAATGGGCAAATCTGTATAGATATTTCTGATACAGGCTGTGGTATCAGCGAAGATATTTTACCTAGAATTTTTGAACCATTTTTTACTACTAAAGAAAAGGGAAAAGGGACAGGGCTGGGGCTTTTTGTCTCTTATGGTATAATTAATGAACATAATGGCAGGATCGATGTAAAGAGCAAAAAGAACGAGGGTACGACCTTTAGCATATATCTACCTCTATGGAGTGAAAAGAATGATAGCGTCTATAATCAGACTGTTTAGTTATATGATAGCAGAGCTCCTTCCGCTTGGAGGGGAAATTCATTTTAGACTTTTTAATTATTATTTTAAATATCCATTACTCAGTTATGAGTCCCTGGTAATAGTCCACGTGCTTTTGATCTTAGGCCTGGGAATTTATTTTCTGAAGGATATAGGCAGGATGTTCGGTGAATTCTTTAAAGGATTGTGGATTGTGGCTTCCGGAAGAGCAACAATAAAAAGAACTTGTACTGATTTTAAAATGCTTAATATGTTTCTGGTATCCATACTTATAACGTTTGTTTCATCCTTTCTGATTTTTCTTAAAACAGATTATGAATATTCTCTGTATTTGGTGGGAGCTTTGTTGATACTATCTGCAGCTATTTTAAGGATTGCAGAGATATTTACACTTATAAAGGTTGATGCAAGAATTATGAGTTTTAAAGAGGCCTTGATATTTGCGGCCCTTCAAGCCTTATCCATGTTCCCTGGAGTGGCAAGACCTGCGATCTTTATGAGCATTGGTAAATTCCTGGGTATAGAAAAAAAACATCTTGCAAAAATGATCTTTATTTCTTTTATCCCGATCCTTATTTTTGAACTTATTTTTATTATCGGTTTTGATCCGATTCAAACAATAAATATACTGTATCATTCATGGCTTTTATGCGTGATACTATTTGCTCTCCTTATAATTGCCCTCGATGTTATTTTTGTTATAACAACATCTCAGAGCTATTATAAATTTTATTACTATCTTGCCGGATTGGGATTGTGGACTATTCTTGACCTGTTCTTTTCAAAGAGAGGATTATGAATATCCTGGTTATTGAAGACGAAAAGATCATATCCAATGCTATAACAAGGGTTTTAACGTCATCGGGCCATAACGTACATACGTTAAATGATGGTTTTAATGTAATAAGTAAAATCCAGGAGATTAATCCATCTATGGTCTTTCTGGATGTGAAAATGCCGGGGCGTTCCGGACTTGATGTCTTAAAAGAGATAAAAGAATTTTCAAAGAACATAAAAGTTGTAATGATGAGCGGCTATACAAGCCCGGAAAATATAGAAACTGCCGTAAAATTGGGAGCGAACGATTTTCTTAAAAAACCCTTTGATGATATATTTGAGTTGCAGAGAATCGTAGAAAGAAACCTTTAAAGCATTGCGCTTTGCGATTACCCGGTTATAATAAATATAGGGTTATGGCTCTATTTATAGTTGTATCACTATTATGGCATGTTGCGGTTGGAGCTCCTGATCTTATTGATGAACAGAGTATAAAACTCGAGGAAGCCAACCTTAACAAGAAAGTGGAAAATGTCCTTTCTTCTCTCACTTTAGAACAGAAGATTGGGCAGATGCTTCTCTATGGATTTAAGGGACAAACGGCAGAAGAAGATGCCGCTCCTTTAATTAAAAAGTATAATCTGGGTGGTGTAATCCTTTTTACACGCAATATAAATTCAGAAAATCAGACGGTAAAACTGGATGAGGATATTCAACATTATGCTATTAATCATTTAAAGATACCTGTTTTTATTTCCATAGATCAGGAGGGTGGCAAGGTCCTGAGAATTCAAAACTTCGGAACTGTACTTCCGGGGAACATGAACCTGGGTGCCACAAGATCTCCTACTCTTAGCTTCCTTGCTGGTAAACTTACATCGGTTGATTTGGAAATGCTTGGTATAAACATGAATCTTGCTCCGGTCCTTGATGTAAATACTTCTGCAAAAAATGAAGTTATAGGCGTTCGCTCCTTTGGCAGTGATCCTGATATGGTCGCTGTTTTAGGTTCATCTTATATAAGAGGAATACAATCCAGAAAAGTAAGTGCGACAGCAAAACATTTTCCGGGCCACGGAAACACCAGCGGAGATTCCCATTTTGAGATAATGAGCATAAACAGGACTCTGGATGAATTAAAAAGATATGATCTAAAACCATTCTACGAAGCTATAAAAAATGGTGTAGATGCAATAATGACAGCACACATCTCTGTTCCCAGTATTGATCCAAGCGGCCTTCCTGCAACACTATCCAATAAAATAATAACAGGCCTTCTTAGAAATGAAATGGGTTACAACGGACTTATTATTACAGATGACATGGAAATGAGGCCTGTTACAAAAGACTGGCCGATAGGAAAATCAGCTACTCAAGCTATTCTTGCAGGGTGCGATATGGTGATAGTTGTGTGGACTGATTCTGCAAAAGAGGAGGTTTATAATTCCATTCTAAGCGCTGTAAAAAATAATTTAATAACTCAATCTAGGATAGATGAATCCGTCAGGAGAATTCTGAGAGTTAAATTTAAAAGACAGTTATTCGACAACACGCCAGATCCTAATATTGCACAGATAAAAAGAGTCGTGGGTAATAAATTTCATCAACAGATTTCTCATCTTATAGCCCAAAAATCCATTACCATTGTCAAAAACATGAAACATATAATCCCGTTGGTTAATAAAAAAGAACAATTTATTGTGCTCAGCCCTTTTTCATACCTGTCTAAGGAACTAAATGATTCAGGACTTAACAATAACCTTATTAAAATGGATGTAAAACTCGATAAATCACAAAGAGATAGGATTATAAACGAGGCATTAAGTTATCAATACAAAACAGATGCTTATATTGTTGCTGTAATAGATGACAGCCAGGCACAGATTGCAAAGGCATTAAAACAAAAGAGCAGGATCCCGGTTATAGTCGCCTCTCTCGATTCTCCGTATATCTACTCTACGGTTAAGGATGCTGATGCATATCTGTGTGCATACAGTTTTAGGACACAAGCACTAAGAGCCCTTGCCAGGGTAATCACCGGGCAGGCAACGGCCGATGGTATCCTGCCTGTGTATATTGAAAAAACTCCGGCCCTTTAATCTAAAATCTGACTTTTATATTTAAGATCCTCTTTGCATATTTAATTGGCGTCGTCCATTGTACTCATCGTTGAAATACCGTATTTGTAATGGATTTATGAATTCTTGCTGCCGCGTAATTCCTAAATCCTACAAATACTGGCGTTTCAACTTCTTCATACAATGAACTCCTTGGTTTTTAAGCGGCCTTAAATATAAAAGTCAGATTTTAGATTAAAGGGCCACGGATATGATCAGGGAAATGAAAGTATTACGCCGTCCTGGAGGGTATCCTTTAATGATATTGGTGGTGTTGGGAACGGCGATGAGTTTTTTACAGCGTTATATGCGAGGTTGTCAAAATTTGGATTACCTGACGATTTTGTTATCTCTATTTCATATATATTCCCTGATGAATTTATCTTAACAAGTATAAGAGTGTTCAATCCGTTCGGATTCACCCAGCCTGGAATTTTCCAGTAACTCCTTATCATGTCCTTCATGGTGTTAAAATATGGGTTCGAAGGCATATTGTCTGTACTGTTTCCTGCCCCTGAACCTGTCCCTGAGCCTATCTCGGGTTTTGCCGTTTTATCTGTGCTCTTACCGATGCCTATGGATTGTTTCACTCCCTTTATTATCTTTATTTTTTCCAGGTATGTTTTTTCTTTTTGTAAATTTTCTTTTAACCGCTCCAACACACTCTTCTTTTCAGTAATTATTTTTTTAGTATTTGGAAGGATCATTTCATCATGTTTTATCTTGATCTCTTCTTTGACTGTTTTGTTTTGATTTAACAGTGCGATGTCTTTTTTCAATATATTAGGCATTCCAACAACGTCTACATTAACTGAGCCACTTCCGTTATCTCCTATTATAACGGCGTGATGAAAGCTTACCCTGCTTGTTATAATGATGATCAGTATCAGGACGAAATGAAAACTTATGGAGAGAAATATCCAATTCTTATAGATATGCAAATAGTTATTCATTAGCTTTGTCAGGTGGAAGAGTTACAAGGCCTATTTTTTCTGCGCCGCCTTCCTTGAGTCTGCTTATTATCTTTGCCACAAATCCATAAGGAAGTTTTTCATCAGCCTTGATAAAGACATTTTTGTCTGTTCTTTTCCTGAACATCAGATTTATCCTGTTTTCCAGATTATTCGTCGGGATTTCCTGTGAATTAAGATATATGGATTGATCACTCCGGAGTGATATAACTATAGGTTCCTCATCCCTATTCTTGTCCAGATCTCCGCCCTTTGCGGAAGGAAGATTTATCTTTATTCCCTGATTTAGCATTGGAGCTGTGACCATGAATATTATCAACAGAACGAGAACGATATCAACGAACGGAGTCATGTTTATATCATTGAACGTTTTCTTGAATGTTCTTTTTATTTGCATTGTTTTTTTTATCTCCCTTAGCTGCTGCCGCTCTCTCTGGCTGTAGGAAGGTTTTGTAAGTTATATTTACGAATTCAAGCATAAAACTATTGGATCTTTGTTCTATTTTTTCAAGTTTATGAGAAATGTGATTGTAGAATATAACGGCGGGAATAGCGGTTAATAATCCTACGGCTGTAGTTATCAGAGCCTCTGCGATCCCCGGTGCAACGGCACTCAGGGTATTGTTTTGTTGAATTGCCAGTCCTCTGAAAGCGTTTATTATTCCCCATACCGTTCCAAGAAGGCCTATGAACGGAGATGATGCTCCCACAGTTGCAAGAAAAGTAACTTTAGATCCCAGATCTTTTAATATCTCTTCTTTTTTTGCTTCCATGGATCTTTGTACATTTTCCAGGCTTTCTTTTTCAAGGACGTTATTACACAATTCCTTGAGCTCATTATAACCAGCGGAGTAAAGAGCCGGAATAAATCCTTCAGGGTAAGACTGTGCGTCGGTAAAGGCCTGATCCATATCCTTGGTTTTAAGAAATTTATTGTAGAACTCATCCGATTCCTGATTGATCTTCTTTATGTAAAAATATTTGGATAAGAATACTGCCCAGGATACTACCGAGAAAAAAAGTAAAAAAAGCATTACCGCTTTAATCATTATGTCAGATTTTAGCATTATAGTTGTTATATCCATGCCCCTAGATTTCCATGTATTAAAACTGATGTCAAGAGCTCAAATCCGTGCTATCTATGGGTTTATGGCGGTAAGGATATGTATTGTAAGTCTAGAAGGAACACTACAAACCCTTATGTTGACTGCTCTTTTTACGTGTATCAAGAATAAGGACAAAGATGCGCACATAACACTAATTCTGGATAAAAAAGATAAAAATATAACAGATATTATCGGCGATGTTGATGCCTTTCTCTTTTTTGATAAAGACAGTACGATAGACAGGCTTTCCTCGGATAATCACACCCTCCTGAATAACAATGAATATATAAAAAAACAATTAAGGGATCTGACATCCCAACCATTTGATCTGGTTATAAATACCGGTCCCGATAATTTGAGTTCCATAGTTGCATCTATGGTGGACGCAAGGTCTATTGAAGGTGTTGTCTATGATGAGTACGGAAAAAAATGGATAGAGAACCCGTGGCTTGCATATCTAAACAGCGTATATGAGGATGATCATTCTAATCTTTTTCATTATGTGGATTTGATAACTGCCGGATGTAACGCTTTTAGATCGATCAAAAGTGTTATGTCGGATACTGGTGCGTTATGTAAAAGGATTTTAATTGATTTGAATGATTATAAAGAAGGCTCAGTTTTGGCAAGAGAGCTGAATAAAAAAATAGAAACTGAATACAAAAATTTTACAGTTACTATAACAGATGAAAAATTAAGCATCAAAGACATGTCTGAACTCATAAAAAATTCATCTATTGTAATCACCTCGAATTATATTTGGTCAACGGTTGCGTGTTATTACGGCAAAAAAGTTATTTTTGTCGCTTCCGATGACAAATATGTGATGAATGGTCCTTACGGCGAGGGACATTTAATATTGAAAGCAAGATCTGAGGGAGCCGATGTAAAAGAAGATCTCTTTAATCTTTTTGAATTTGCTTTTTGTCAAAAAGACAAGAACACTCTGATAACTTCCAGCACAGATGTCTTTGTATCAAGATATGATAATGACGGATTTATGGAATATGTCCCGTTTTTAAAAGCAGCGATGAGTGATCATGAGCTATACAGATGGATATATAAAGCTGTATTTAAGGGTACAATAGGCAGAAGCGTCAAAGCAGGGGATCCACAGAGGTTTTTGGCGTTTGGTGAAAAATATATAGACAGGGTTGTTGATATTGACAGAGCGGTTGAATATCTGTCTGAAAAAATATTTACAAAATATGAAGCAGAGAGCGTAAAAAAAGTAATGAACGGGTTTAATGAGGCGATAAATTCCGTAGTAGAATTAAAACAGGTGGCATTTGAGGGACAAAAAAAATCAAGGGAATTTTTAAATATAATAGCGATAAACTCCGGCGATCTGGATGAAATAAAGAAAAAAAGAAAAGAACTTACAGAAACGGATAATTTGATCTATAAGATGCTGAAAGATGGCAAATGGTATCTTGGGCCTATCATAAGGACATTTATGAAAGAGAGGGATGATTCCCATATAGTTAATCTTTTCCCTCTTGCCAAGAGGACTATAGTTAACTACGAAGATCTTTTTTCAAAGGCATCTTTTTTAGAGGAGATAATTAGAGGATTATGGAAAAGAATAAATTAAAACAGTTTATCAGAGAAATTCCAAAGTGTGATCTTCATGTCCACCTTGACGGTTCTTTAAGAGTGAAAACGCTCATAGAACTTGCAAAAAAAATGAAGATAAAACTTCCCAGTTATACTGAGGAGGGGATGAATAAACTGGTATTCAAGGATCAATACAGGGATCTTCCGGAATACATACAGGGTTTCGGATATGCTATTGCCGTTATGCAAAACCCGGAAAATCTTGAACGTATTGCTTATGAATTTGCCTGGGACAATATTAACGAGGGTGTTTGCTATGTTGAGGTCAGGTTTGCTCCCCAGTTCCATATAAACAAATATATGAACATAGAGGGTGTTATAGAGGCCGTAACTAAGGGTATGGATAAGGCAAAGAGCGAGTATAATAATACCCAGGATGTTGTTTCCGGTAAATTTCCGTCTTTTGAATATGGTATTATTTCATGTGCTATGCGATCCATTCCGCTGGGGGTATCCGATTACTTTGATAAATTTATCGAAGTTCATTCAAGTTCCCCTTCTTCCAGGGTCAATTCGCTTGCAAGTTATGAGTTGGTGCTTGCCATGATAAAGGCGAGGGATAACGGGTTGCCATTGGTTGGTTTTGATCTTGCAGGAGTTGAAGCAGGTTTTCCTGCCGGAGAACATAGGGATGCTTATGCTCTGGCCCACAGAAACTTCTTTAAAAAGACAGTACATGCCGGAGAAGCATACGGTGCGGAGAGTATATTCCAGGCTATAACGGAACTTCACGCGGATAGGATCGGTCATGGATATTATCTGTTTTCCGAGGAAATGATAAAGAGCCGCATCATAAAAGATAAAAAAGAATTTATTAACAGACTTGCCCAATACATAGCGGATCGTCGTATTACTATAGAAGTTTGTTTAACCAGTAATCTTCAGACGAACCCCAAAATTGGGACCATTAAAGATCATAGTTTCAGAAAAATGCTGGACTATAAATTGAGTACTGCGATATGTACAGATAACAGAACTGTCTCCAAGACCACTGTATCAAAAGAGCTTGAACTTGCCGTGAAGAATTTCAACCTTACCGCACGAGAACTCAAGAACTGTATGATTTATGGTATGAAGAGAAGTTTTTATCCGGGATCATATATAGAGAAAAGAGGATATGTAAGGCATATAATAGATTTTTACGAAATAGTTGAAGCTCGTTATCCAGATCTTCTGCCATGAAAATACTGATAGTATGTACTTCTGTCAGCTGGGGCGGCTTGGAGCAGATAGCTCTAAGAGATGCCGTCGAGCTAAAAAAACGCGGACAGGATGTTCACGTCCTGGGAATGGATAGAGGTGTGCTCTGTGAAAAGATAAAAGAGACTGATCTTATTTATCATTCAGCCAGGAATCAGAATAAATATTTTAATTTTGAACTGATATCAAAACTAAGAAAAATTATTTCTGCGTTTGGGATCGAAGTGATCCATCTGCATACTTTTAATACGATATTTCCGGTCCTCTTCGCTGTACGTCACATAAAGGTCAAGGTGTTTGCCACAAGACACATACATGTGGAACACGTTAAAAAAGATATTTTCCATAGATGGTATCTTGGACGTCTGGATAAATTATTTGCCATCAGTGAATTCGCAAGGAATAATCTTATACAGACGTATCCTCTTCCTCCCGAGAAGATACAGACTCTTTATGTCGGTATCAATGTGGAACACTTCAAAAGAACAGAACAGAAACGCGAACAATTCAAAAAGGATTTTCCCCATATTTCTCAGAACGATAAGATTATAGGCGTAATAGGCAGGATAGATCCCATGAAGGGACAGCTTGAATTTGTGGAATCCATTCCGCACATACTTGCTCAATACCCCAAAACCCATTTTCTGATAGTGGGCCGTCCCACCGCCGAAAAAGAGAATATATATATGGAATTTGTAAAAAACAGGACAAGAGAAATGGGTATTGATAATTTTATAACATTTACAGGTTTTTATGAGGATGTATCTATTCCACTATCTGCAATGGATATTTTTATAATGCCGTCCTATTTTGAAGCATTCGGATTGATAGCATTGCAGGCAATGGCGTGTGAGGTTCCGGTAATAGCGACTGAAAAAGGAAGTATAGATGAGGTCATACCTTATGAGGATTATGGTATAAAGATCCTTCCTCAAAGCAACACGGCAATAGCTACTGCTGTTATAAAATTGTTGGGAAACAAAGATTTAACGGATCACATAAAACAAAAAGCTTATCAGCGAGTAAAGGAAATCTTTGATGAAAAAAGATATTTTGATAATCTTATAAGGATATATAAACAAACGCTAAATTGCTAGGGAGGGGTTAAAACTCTTCCCTTTTTGTTTTTATCGTATTAATGTTGCGGCCATGAATATAAAGGGTATTGTTTTCGATCTGGATGGGACACTGATAGACAGTAGCAAGGCTATTCTTGATTCTTTATTTACTGCTACCGAGTATTATAATATTAAGACCGCCGTTAAAAAGGATGAATCATATCTTTTTATGGGAAAGAGCCTTACGGAAACCCTTAAAATAATGATACCTGACGCTGATCATGAAACTATACATAAAGTCGGTAAGTATTATGTTAAGCATTATTATGAGTTTTGTGTAAAGGACGCCAAGCTTTTTCCCGGGGTTATGGAAACAATAAAAACCCTTTATGATAAAGATATAAAACTGGCTGTGGCGACCGCAAAACGCTCAGACTGTGCACAGGCGGAACTTATCGCTACAGGGGCATCTGAATATTTTAGCGTCATAAGAGGAACTGATGAAGGCGTTATATCCAAACCGAATCCACAGATGCTGCTGGAAATTTGTGCCAATTTTAAACTTAAGCCGGAGAATGTTCTAATGGTCGGCGATACGGACAGGGATGTTATATTTGGTAAGAACGCAGGTTGCCATACCTGTGTTGTAAGTCACGGTAACTGGACTAAAGAAAGATTTGTCCGGGAAAATATAATCCCTGATTTTTTTCTGGATAGATTTGAAGATCTGCAGGTTATTTGATTGTTTTTAATATATCCACAAGATCCCACGGCTTATGTGCATAATAATTTGCAGGGGCCTGTTTCAGCGTCTTTTCAGAATTTGCGCCCCAAGTGACAGCTATTATAGGGACGCCGGTCTTTCTGCATGAATCTATGTCCCGGATCTCATCACCGACATAAAGGATTTCTTCTCTTTTATATTTTTCCGTTTTTAGCAGTTTTTTCAGATGCCTGCTTTTCCCAAAAGCGGAACAATGTGTGTACATGAAGCTGAAGAGATCTCCTATTCCATTATCCTCTAATATCTTGAGAGTGTTCTGTGTAGTATTTGATGTCAATATACCCAGACTGTAGTCTTTTTTAAGTTCTTTCAACGTATCCTGTATGCCAGGAAATATCTTAACACCATCGTATCTTTTACTTATTATCCTTCTTATCTCTCTTGCCCACAGTATCAGACGAATCCTGCCGAGTTTAAGGTGAGATGCCAAAAACTCCTTGAATGACAGATCTCTTATTACAGGGGAATCCTTTATTGGTTCATATTTATATTTTCCGGCAAGAGAATTAGCGGCTTCTATTCCTATATGGAACGTATCAGCAATGGTTCCATCAAGGTCAAAAACTATGGCTTTTATCTTTTTTTGTGTCATAATTCGCCTTGTATATTATATACAAAAGACGTTATTGTAAACCTTTGCTTCGGGGGATCTTAATGCACACGGTTAAATGGAGAGATTTTTCCTTTTCCGGGAACTATATAAACGGAAGATTTGTGATACCCGAACATCCCAGTTTCAGCTTCGAAAAGATCAATCCGGCAGACTTAAAGGAACATATAGTCACAATACCGGTTTATTATGCACATGGAGATGAAGCCGTAGATAGGGCAAAAGAGGCCTTTGACGGATGGTCTAACCTTGATAGTTCTAAAAGACTGGGGATACTGAAAAAATTAAAACATTCTATAGAAATGATGTCGCCATGGTTTGTTGAACTTATATC
>JAPLFT010000156.1:0-2400 GCA_026390535.1 Pseudomonadota bacterium | reverse complement strand
TATCAAGAGAACTTGGTCGGCCAATATGGGATGCAAAACAGGAAATAGAACTTGCGCTTCAGGATATAAATACATTATTTGATCAGTTCGGGACTTTTGAATCTTTTAGTGAACAACATATTTTTTCGGATGCTGATGTAGTAGAGCTTTATAAACCCAATGGGGTAGTAGCGGTAATAGCGCCGTTTAACCAGCCGGTCCTTTATCCCATACGTTCGATAATAAGCGCATTGCTTCTTGGTAACACAATAGTTTATAAACCATCGGAATTCAGTCCGCTCGTGGGGCAGGTACTTGCAGAGGCTATCCATGATGCCGGATTTCCCAACGGTGTTTTTAATATGGTCCAGGGTGAAAAAGAAATGGCCAGAAGGATCATAAAGAACAAGGACGTATACACGGTATATTTTAACGGAACCTTTGAAACAGCATCAAAGGTTGCACAGTATCTTGCTGATGATTACTGGAAAATACTTGTTATGGGGACGGGCGGTAAAAATGCATCGATTGTAATGCCGGATTGTGATCTGGATACTGTTGTTGCGGAACTTGTCTTTGGCGCCTTTGTAAGCACGGGGCAGCGGAGTAACGGTATTAGAAGAATTTTTGTACACGAAGATATAGCGGATCATTTTATAGATATTTTTCATATGAAATCCAAAAAGTTGAAAGTAGGACATCCTCTAGATGAGTATAAAGATTCTAAGCCTTTTATGGGACCTCTTATTTCTGACAATGCATTACAAAATTATTTAAGGCTTCAGGGTATAGCTCAAAGAGAAGGAGCCGAACTTTTGATGAGAGGGAAAGATATAGAAATAGACGGATATAAAGGGTACTACGTGACTCCTTCTATACATATTACTGACGATATAAACGAACAGGGTGTTTACAATAAAAGTGAAATATTCGGCCCCAACGTTTCAATAAAAAGATTTAATAATACGGAGGAAGTAATTGCTTCCCATAACACATGTGAATATGGATATGGCCTGAGTATTTTTTCTAAAGATAAACACATTATCGGGGAGATCGTAAAAAAATGTGATGTAGGTCAGGTTTTCATTAATACGATCACCCTGGGTGAATCCGTAAAGTATCCCATTTCCGGTTACGGCAAATCTGGTAACGCAAGACCTGAGGGCTCGTACAATGCTTTTTATCTTAAGAGGCCGGTAGTGGTTTATAAAAAACATGCTGGTAAATCGATGTTAGATATTTCCGCTTATTATAAAGATATTAAGGAACTTTGATGTTTACTTACAGATACAAAAACCTAATGATAGCTTTTTGTGAGAAAAAATTCCTTTTACTCGCAAGGCTAAGACATGCAGGCTCTAAAATAAAATCGGGAGAATTACGATTTTATAAGAACATGAATCCGCTGGAAGTGTTGGACAATCTTCTTAATGGAATTCCGGTTTTATATTCTTTTACAGTTCCCGAAGGTTTTAATATGTATCAAATAGCTCAAATATTGGAGGAAAAAGGAATAATTAAACATGCCTCTGATTTTATTACAGCATCTAAAGATAAAAAAATTGTAAAAGAATTGGGAATTAAGGCCGATAGTGTAGAAGGATATCTTTTCCCCGATACTTATACGGTAGAAAAGGTAAGAGATGTTAAAACACTGATCAAATTAATGTACAAAAAATATAAACAAATATTTACTCCGCAAATGATAGAAAGGGCCCATGAACTTGGCCTTACGGAATATGAAATAATTACTTTGGCTTCTATAATAGAAAAAGAAACAGGGGCAGTGGACGAAAGAAGAAAAATAGCATCCGTTTTCTATAATAGAATAAAAAAAGGTATGCGCCTGCAAAGCGATCCTACGACTATTTATGGTCTGTGGGATACATACAGGGGAAACCTCACTAAGGATGACCTTCAAAAATATACCCCGTATAATACGTATAAAATCTTTGGTCTTCCGCCGGGACCTATAGCATCTCCGGGTAAAGAATCCATAATGGCGGCCTTGTATCCTGAGAAAACGAATTATCTGTTCTTTGTTTCAAAAAACGACGGAACACATACTTTTACAGCTTACAAGGATGGAGTTAAGGATCAAGCGTTTATTAATGGAAACAGAAACAGTGGGACAGATTCTGCTCAGACTGCTTACTTATTTAATGCTACTTATTTTGATGGTGCTGCTTATACTTTTAATGGATTAGCAGATGAATTTAAGATTTCCAATGTCGCTCGCTCTGATGATTGGATAAAGACTGAATACAACAATCAATCTAGTCCGGGGACATTTTATAGTGTTGCTAGTGAAGAGTCAGCTAATTCTACCCCAGGTGCTCCTACTTCTCTTATTTCTGCAGCGGGAAATAATCAGGCTTCTTTATCCTGGGTTCCTCCAGTTTTTAGTGGGGGTTCTGAAAT
>JAPLFT010000373.1 GCA_026390535.1 Pseudomonadota bacterium | reverse complement strand
CTTAAGCCTCTTAAAGAATACGGCGTAGAGTATGACGGAAAAGGAACAGAAATAATTATTCCTGAAAATATAAGAGAAAAAGTAAAAAAAAATATCGCATCAAAAATACCTTCCTATAAAAAGAAAAAACTAATAGGTCTTATTCCTAGCGCACAATGGCCCGGAAAAAGATGGCCGGCCAAACAATTTGATGCACTTAGTGGAATTATAGCGGAGAAAATGGATGCAAATGTCCTTATAATCGGAGGAAAAAAAGATTTTTTCTGTGAGGATATTGCTAAAAAATATAAAAATGTATATTCATTTGCGGGACAGTTGGGGATGTTGGAATCAGCCGCTGCGTTGGCTGAATGTAATGCTATAGTCTCAAACGATACGGGGATGATGCATGTTGCAGAGGCTGTAGGAAAAGATGTTATCGGCATAATGGGTCCGACTTCTTATGAATTCGGGTGTTATCCGTACAGAAAAGGCTCGCGCGTTGTTGAGCTTGATATGTGGTGCAGGCCGTGCTCTAAAAATGGACAGGGTCCGTGTATAAGATGGGGCAGAAGACCATGTCTGAATGATATAACACCCGAGCTTGTATATAGTCATCTATCGGAGTATTTGAAATGAAAACCTTTTATAGAGCATTATATTCGATAGTATTTGTAAATCTGCTGTCTCTGGGCTTTTTACTGAGTTTTCTCTTCGATAGTAAAATAAGAAAATCGTTTATAGGCAGGATAAATCTTTGGAAAAGATACAGAAACAATCTTCCGCCAAAGAACAGCAAAAAAAGGATTTGGTTCCATGTTTCCAGTGTGGGAGAACTTGAACAGGCTAAACCCCTGATGAAATTGTTGTATGAAAGGAATAGGGAGAATGTGGATATAATCCTTACCCTGTTTAGTCCGTCTGCGTTGAAATCGGCATCAAAGATAGAATATATCAGTTTTTACGATTATCTTCCTCTTGATACGTATTTTAATACGAAAAAACTTTTTGACATCGTTAAACCGGATCTCCTGATCTTTGTTAAATTCGATATATGGCCTAATGTGATATGGGAAGCTCATGACAGAAATATTCCTCAGGTACTCATAGACGGAACATTACACAGGAAATCTCATCGCTATTCAAATATAATGGGTCAAGCCTTTTATAACAGTATATATATGTGTTTTAATCTTATAGGTACGGTGTCGGACAGCGACCTTAAAAGATTTCTTATAACTGCTCCAAAATATAAAAATGCCAAGATACTGGGTGATACCAGATACGATCAGGTCGCTTTTAGAGCGCAAAATGCGGAAGTATCCGCTAACTCAAAAAAAATACCGATGTGTATTCAGGAGTATAAAAAAGGCGTGACACTTATATGCGGAAGCACATGGGAGTCCGACGATAAGGTGATAATACAAGCGGTAAAAAGATTAGTCTCTGAGAATAATTCTTTGAATCTTGTCCTTGTGCCTCATGAACCCAGCAAAAAAAGAGTTTTACATTATATGGAGGAATTTAAGGATTTTTCTCCGTGTATATTGAGTGAATTGAGCAATAAGATTGATTGCACCAGGGTCACGGTAGTGGATCAGGTGGGATTTCTTGCGGAGTTATATAAAATTGGAAGCATTGCATATATAGGCGGCGCCTTTTCTACCGGTGTTCATAATGTCATGGAGCCTGCAATAATGGGTCTTCCTATAGTGTTTGGCCCGTTCCATTATAATTCTCCGGAAGCGGAGGCTCTTGTAAGGATCAATTGCGCATTTACCGGAAGCACGGAAGATGATTTTTATTCAATATTGAAAAAACTTGTAACGAATAAGGAATATGCAAAACAAACGGGTCTTAAGGCTCAGGCTTTTATAAAGAGTAATTTAGGCGCAGACGAAAGATACTACAGGGAGATATCAAAATTCATATGAAAATACTTTTTGAACATAATGGGATTCTTCCAATAAAGAGATATGGAGGAACAGAAAGAATAATATACTGGCTGATGAAAGATCTGGTGAAACGTGGACATAAAGTCTATTTGATAGCCAACTCTGCAAGTGATGTTAAACAACATGGAATAGAACTTATACCAAGAACATCTGATGATTGGCGCAGACTTATTCCTTCCGTTGTTGACATAGTACACTTGTTTTCTCCTACGAACTTTGAACTTGATTGTCCATATCTTCTGACGGTGGAAGGGAACGGACAGGAAGGGGAGGCTTATCCCAAAAACACGGTATTTGTTTCAAAAAAGCATGCACAGAACCATGCAAGTCTTGCATATGTTTATAACGGGATAGATCTGGATGAGTATCCTTACAGAAAAGGTACAACAAAAAATTGGAAAAACTTTTTATTCCTTGCAAAGGCAAAATGGAAAGTTAAGAACCTTAAGGATTGCATCAAGGTGTGCAGAAAGAATAACAAACATCTCCATGTCGCCGGAGGAAGGGTTTTTACTTTTTCCAGGTACATACATTCCTACGGAATGGTAGATCAGGTTAGAAAACTTGAATTGCTAAGAAGAACGGATGCTCTTTTATTTCCCGTAAGATGGCATGAGCCTTTTGGGATTGCTATCATAGAGGCTATGGCCCTTGGACTTCCTGTAATCGGTTCTCCCTATGGGAGCCTTCCCGAACTTATAAAACGTGGCACAGGTATTATCTGTAATAACTATGATGAATTTGTGGAAGCTGTCTCAGATGATAATAATAGATTTAGGCCTGATGAAATAAGAAATTATGTAGAGAATAATTTTTCCATACAGAAAATGGCCGATGATTATATGTTATATTACGACAAGGTAATAAAAGGGAAAAAAATAAACAGGATACTTCCGACCAACGTGACCGGTAATCCCCCGGAAACACTATTACCGTTCTAGTACTAATTTGCATTAAGATTTATATTACCGATCAATATCAACGTATAAGATTTCAGCTAAAATATTCTTTGTAAGTCTTTTTGCTGGTGTCAATTTGACTTACAAAGAATATTTTAGCTGAAATCTTATATGTTGAAACGCATCCACCAGATTTTCCACATTCCCTCGAGGATAATGGCTTTGTTCATCTTGGTTTTTCCAAGTTCCCTGTCTGAAAAAGTTATGGGGACCTCTTTTACAATATAACCTTTTTTATATGCTCTGTATTTTAATTCCACCTGAGAAGCATATCCGTTACTTTTTATATCCTTAAAGTTTATGCTCTTAAGGACATCTGTTTTTGTCCTGTTAAAACCGCCGGTAAGATCATGTATGCGGCAGCATCCCAGGATTGTCCTGGCATAAAGATTTGCGCAGCTGCTCATAAATAATCTATTGAAAGGCCAATTCAGGATTTTGCCACCCTTTATATAACGAGATCCGATTATAAGATCAGCACTATCCTTTACTACGTCGAAATTTTTAAGGTCTTCCACCCTGTGAGAAAGATCAGCATCCATGTGTTGCATCCATTTATAACCGTTCTTTATTGCAAACTCAGCACCCATTTTATATACATTTCCAAGACCGATTCTCCTTGGATTTCTTATATAGAAAACATTGCTGTTCTTTTTCATAAGCTCGGCAAACATCGCATCTGTGCCGTCTGTGGAATTGTCGTCTATACAGAGTATGGCGCCTCTTCCTTCAAGATATTTAAGCAGAGGCGGGATCATTTTTTCGAGATTTTGTTTTTCATTGATTACCGGTAACACTATCAAAAGTTCTTTCATTTTTTACTCCGGATGATTTTTTGTCTATATCCCTAAGTCCCTCTATAAGGACCGTTCTTCCAAGAGATTTTAAATTGGGGACAAGTTTTTGTAAATGATTTAAAAATACTTTATTTTCTGATATTCCGCCGGAAAGATATAATTTTTGAGGTTTTCCCGCAAACTGCCATGTAAATTTTGAAAGGCCGTTTATAAGAGCGGAGAGCCCTTCTTCTATAGAGGTTGTTTTGGATATATTATCGAAAAATTTTGTTATTCCCAAAAGTCCGCAGGTTATGTCAAAAGATATGTTCGTGTCTTTGATATCTTCAGGTTTTTTATTGAAGTATTTCATGAGGAGTTCCATCGTAAAACCTATCATTGCTCCACAGGATGTATTCCAGTCGCATTTTTCAAATTCATCATCGGAGAACTTTACCAGCTTCATATCCCTTGAACCTATATCAAGAATGGTAAAATCTTTTTCCGGTATTATGACTTTTGCACCTCTTGCAAGAGCAACAAGTTCATTTACAAATATTGCTTCTGTAAAAAGATTTGAATTATGACCGGTTACGTAATTGGCTTTAAGGACGGGATGATCCTTAAACTCTGCAAGAGATAAAATCTTAAGTTTTCCGGAATCTGAATCCAGTATTTTTATGTATGATGTTCCGGCATCGGCTAATAACAATTTTTTAACTCCAGGAATGCGGTTATTTTGGCCTGAGTGCTCTTATCCATAGCACCGTCTACTTCCACATAAAGGCCTTTATGTATGCTTGCAAGTTCTTTGGCAAGAATATTTTTTTGGCAAAAAGCCTGGGAAAAAAATACCGTAGGGAGTTCCGACTCCACATGGAGCTCAAGTCTTGGATTGTGTGGTGTTTTATTTTCCATACATCTTGTCCATCCAAAGACATGTGTGTTGTCCGGAAAAAGTTTTAATATCGAGAAATCATAGGGAGGAACGCCCCAAAAACCGGCAGCAGGTCTTGTCTTTTCCAGTCTTAATCCCGTTTTTGAATCAAATTTTGTTTTTGTAACATCGGCGGTTATCATCTCAAATTTCTTTACAAGAGGTATTCCTGATTCGCAGATCGGATATCCGAAATTTTTGATATCGTTATTCGTGCATTCCATTATCTCCGTGCCGGGCGATATTCTTTTTATTATCGGCAAGAGGAATCTCATCGAGTCACATTTACAGGGTCCTGTAGGAGCTATAAGTTTTTCCAGTCGTATATCCATTATATTGGCAAGAATGGTCTGAATTACGCTGCA